>JAIRMX010000205.1 GCA_031258375.1 Elusimicrobiota bacterium
CGCGGAGCGCAACTTTATACTCTTGTTAAAAGTTTTGTTGAAGCGCAAAAAAGATATTATCTTATAAACGGCGAATATTCGACTAAATTTGATAATTTTGATATAACTCTTGAGGGAGCAACAAAACCTTCCGCGGCTTCTTTCGGCCATGGTGTAAGTTCAACCGACGCCGTTCGCAGATTTGCCAATTTTGAAATTACTCTAAACATATCTACATCCTTTAATGGCGTGGTAGGGACAAATATCTCAGGCAAATATAAAGCCTCCGGAATAGCATATTATTTTCTTGGAGATAGTAGATTTCCTTTAAATCAATTGCATTGTTTTGAAAACACAGGAACTTTTACCCAGCCGGCCGGCTCATATTGTCAGGAAATAATGGGTTTTAAAACTTTTAAAGGTACAGCACCTGGTGTGAGATACTACGTGCAATAAAATTATTTACCGTATTAAAAAATTTCTGTTAATTTAAAAGTTTTGACTGAAAATATCTCGGAGTACTAAATGGCGATAGATAAAACAACAAATAATAAAATTTTAATATAATTTAAACAAGATCTTTGTCAAAATATTATAAAATTATTTTATGCTTAGCTTTATCAAAAAATATTTGCTGCTTTTAAAACAGGATTTTTGGCTTTTTGCCGTATTGTCGATACCCGGTCTTATTTTTTATTTTATCGGCATATATAATTTGGAAGCCGCAAATTGGTTTACGATAAGTGTCGGGACGATTAATAAATTTGCCTTCGAATTTTTTACGGTATCGATAATATTTTGCTTTCTTCATACAATCGGTTTTAAAAAAAAGCAAGCGTTTGCAACTGCGTTTTTTCTATATTATATAACGATTACGGCGGACGTCGTACTGCTGTTATATTTCAAAGAGCGTTTTGGAATAAAATATTTGCCTACCCTTGCGGGAGGGCAGTATAAATTTTTATTTGATATCAGAACTATCCTGCTTATTTTATCTTTATATTTTTTCCCTTACTTAACGATAAAAAAACTTTGGCTGCATCGCCAAAGCAGGCATATAAGCGCAAAAAAAATCGCTTTATGCGCGGTTTTAATACTTTTGCTCGCGATAATAAATCCAATCGCTATGCGTAAAGATACGAGCAGTTTTTACGCGGCGCGCTTAATGAATACGACCGTTGCGGAAATACTTAAGGATTTAACGTTAAAGAAATACGAATACAAAGAATATGACGTTTTGCCTGCGGACTTAAACGCGGCCGCGCTTGACTACGATTTGTTCAACCCGACGGATTTTAAAAATAAAAACGTTTACGAAAGAATCATCCTCATAACTACCGAAGCGT
Organism: Elusimicrobiota bacterium; assembly: GCA_031258375.1. Lineage (GTDB taxonomy): Bacteria > Elusimicrobiota > Elusimicrobia > Elusimicrobiales > Elusimicrobiaceae > Proelusimicrobium. The sequence goes on from JAIRMX010000205.1 coordinate 1,326, forward strand.
TTTCGGATAAATTTATAAAATCTTTTAACCCGGCAATACCGGCTCAGGCCAGCGACGTGTTTGATAATCTCGTAAAAAATTATCCGTTTGCCTCTTTAAAGCCTTCCGCGCTTTCAACTCTTTACGGGCTGAGCGTAATTTTTTCAGGTCATCCTAACGCGGAAATGATTTATAAAAACGATTTCCCCCTTTCTTTTGTAAAAATTCTGAGAAGCAACGGCTTTCGCACCGCTTTTATACGAGGCGCGGCCGAAGATTATATGGACGAACATATAATATTCAAATCCGCCGGTTTTGACGAAATTTACGGCGCGAAATATTTTGAGCGTATAGCGCAGTACTCGAATTACGTGGCATGGTGGGGGCTTACGGATAGAAAGCTTTTCGAATATAGCGCGGATTATTTGCAAAAACATAAAAATGAAAAAGTTTTTATTAATATTATGACCGTGGATACCCACGTGCCTTCGGGCAGGGACGATTATCTAGGCCAGCAGTATCCGCCGCTGCAAGGCGGAGATTTGGACGAAAAAACGGCTAAAATTTATAGCGGCGTTAACATGGCCCGCGCATTTTCATATTATAACTATGATTTGGGCATATTCCTGCAGAACCTCGCCGATAGAGGTTTGCTTGACGACAAAACTATAGTAATCGTGACCGGCGACCATCCGTTTTTTGCCAATGTCGATACCGGAAACCTGTTTAAAAACCATCGTCCGGTTTTTGACGAAGTGCCGCTGATTTTCGTATCTTCAAAAGAAATAGAAGAAACAATAAGTTATAATATTTTCAAATCCCAGCAGGATATCGCGCCGACAATTCTCGGCCTTGCCGGCTTGCCGACTCCGCGCGGGATGTTCGGACGCAGCGTATTTGAAGAAACGCCGCGCACGGTTTTTTATATGAAAAACGGCTACGTAATAATAAAAAACGCCAAAGGCGCGAAAGTTATTTCTTTTGACTCCAGAAAGCCGGAAGATAAGATTTTATTGCAATTATTAAATTCAGTAATCAAATAAATTATATCCCTGAGTAAAGGAGAAAGTAAAAATGAACGACGACATAATATCCGTAATATCGGCGATTTTCGGCATATTTGTCTTTATAGCGATAGCTTATGCCATGAGCACCAACAGACGGGCAATAAAATGGAAAACGATAGGCTGGGCCGCGGCTTTACAATTAATATTTGCCGTTTTAATATTGAAAACTTCTTTAGGCCAAAGCGTTTTTGACCGGCTTAACGACGCGGTCATAGCGCTGTTAAATTTTCAGGCTAAAGGCGCGGAAATGGTTTTTGGGGAACTTGCAAAAAGCGATAAGCTCGGCTATATATTCGCTTTTCAGGTTTTGCCGACCATAATATTCTTTTCGGCTTTGATGTCTCTGTTATATTATCTCGGCATTATGCAGAAAGTCGTAAAAGCTTTCGCTTGGGTGATGGAAAAGACCTGCAAAATTTCCGGCGCGGAAAGTTTGAGCGCGGCCGCAAATATATTTGTCGGACAGACAGAAGCGCCGCTTCTCATAAAACCCTATGTTGCGAAAATGACAAAATCCGAAATTATGTGCGTAATGACCGGCGGAATGGCAACCGTTGCCGGCGGAGTTATGGCCGCGTATATTATTATGCTTAAAGACACTGTGCCGGGCATAGCGGGACATTTAATGGCGGCAAGCGTTATGGGCGCGCCTGCGGCCGTAATGTTTGCAAAAATAATTGTTCCGGAAACGGAAAAACCCGAAACTCTCGGCGTAAAAACAACGCAGTACAAAGACCCGAGCGCAAACGTGCTCGACGCAGTATCCGGCGGAACGGCAACGGGCTTACAGCTTGCGCTTAACGTGGGCGCGATGCTTATAGCTTTTACCGCGCTTATCGCTTTAGCCGGCGGCATTTTTGAATTTTTCACAAAATTATTCACGCAGGACGGCATTACGCTGCAGCGCGCTTTCGGTTATTTGTTTTCCCCGTTATCTTTTTTTATGGGTATTCCTTTAAACGAAGCCGTAGTATCGGGCAGTTTGCTTGCGGATAAAACTATTCTCAACGAATTTGTGGCTTACGCGAATTTTGCGGAAATGGCTCATACCACGGCGGGTTCGCTCTTAAGCGTGAAGACGGAAATTATTTTAAGCTATGCGCTTTGCGGTTTTGCAAATTTTTCTTCCATAGGAATACAAATAGGCGGCATAAGCCCCCTCGCTCCGGAAAGAAGAGCCGACCTTTCCAAATACGGCCTTTACGCTATGATAGCCGGTCTTTTGACAAGTTGTTTCAGGGCAGCCGTTGTGGGACTGTTGATCTAAAACGAGTCGTTGACGGAGACAATTTTTTCAATTATAAACTAATTTCTGGTTTTATTTTTAACTTCTTTACTCCACCCTCACCCTACTCTCTCCCATCAAAAAGGGAGCGGAAAATAGAAGAATTTCATCTCTCATCAGAAAATTCGACAATAACAAAAATGGGTTCCCTTTTCTCTTTTATTCCCAAATTTAATTGTTTTGCTTTAGTAAAGTCTTTGCCTATGCAAAGGCTTATTTTATGTATGGAGGCAGTACTATGAGTATCAGAAATAAAAAAGCATTTACTTTAATTGAAATGCTTGTAGTCGTAGTTATTATCGGCATTCTCGCAACTATTGCTCTGCCGCAATACCAGAAAGCGGTTGAAAAGGCCAGAGCAGCGGAAGCGCTTATTAATCTCAAAGCATTAAGAGAAGCTTGGGGCAGATATAACCTTACATACGGCACAACCGCAACGACAATAGCGCAATTGGCTGATTTTGACATAAAAATTAATATTGATAATTCAAGTAATTACTACGCATATAGCCTCAATCCTCAGGGAGCAATTCATGCAGAAAGGAAACCAAATGCGCGGCATCGGCTGATTGCCATTATGATAGATTTTCATAGCAATAGATATAAGCCCGGAATAGGCATATTATGCGACGAAAAAATAGAAGACAACAGAGGAACTTGTACAGCATTAGGCGCAACAAGATATCTATCCAAAGCTACTAATTTCGACCGATATATTTTTGATTAAAAATTACCATAGAACAAAAAGACAGACAACAAATAACGGAAAAATATTTCAAATATATTTTTTGAGAGACTTTTGCCGGCGGTAGCAATGATTATTATCTGATAAATTAGAAAGCTCTAGAGCAGATATGAGCGTAACGGACGAGTGTATACGGAGATAGTGCCGGATGTTACAAAGCACACGCTTATTGGTATTATACGAGGGAGAATAAGTCTTGAGAGTATAATACACAGTGATAAATGGCGGGGATATGACGGTTTAGTTGATGCGGGCTATGAGAAGCACTTTAGAGTTAACACAGCAAAGAGTATGCCAATAAGAAGTGTCATATAAACGGGATAGAGAGTTTTTGGAGTTTTACAAAGAGGAGATTGCAAAAGTTTAACGGAGTAAAGGTAAACTTTGAGATGCACTTAAAAGAAAACGAGCGGCGGCACAAGAAAGGCATATTGCAGATGAAGTAGGAATTAAGTACTATATTAAAAAGGAGCTAGCCTTATATTTACTTATCTGGTCTAGAGCCTTTAAAATTATCTCATTTATTTGAACCTTTACAGAAGATTTAAAAACGCGCGGGCCCCGCAAAAAGCGGGGCCCTGCCTGCCATTCTTTCTTCATGCTCTTAAAAAAATACGCGCCGGTTTCTTCTATCGTTAACGGTCGTTGCTCATTTAATTTATAGTGAGCTGACTCGGCGAACATGACGCAGCAACAGAATCAGGGGAACTTTTACACCATACGACCCCATCGCTCTTTAAGTATGCCATGCCGGTGCCGCAACATTTGCATACGCAGTCCTTCTCGGACCACATTTCTCCATAGCTGTTACAATCCTGACGACCAGTCTGCGTAGCACACAGAGAGGCTACGGCACATCTACAAGGAGATAGGAGACCGTAACTAGTAGTACCGCATGTAGTAAATTCGCAACATTGATCATTTGTACCTATGCCTATCATATATTTACCAGAAGAGCATGTGCAGGAACAAGTGCTTTCATCCCATGTAGCTTCGGAGGTACTTTGGCATCTTGCTCTCTCTGCCGCCGAGCATGTTTCAGCATTAAGCTCGCACGTACATGTTGTCAAATTAAGCGTATATCCTGTACCACATGTTTTAGAACATGACGGAAGATCTGGAATTGACCACTGGCATTGGTCATTGCATGTTGCAGCAAGCATACTAAGACACAGTCTCCCGGTACAATCGGGATCTAACGGTATATTTTCCCCTGTCTCTCCGGGCGTGCATACCCCTTCATCAG
>JAIRMX010000029.1 GCA_031258375.1 Elusimicrobiota bacterium
GACAGACAGACAGACAGACAGACAGACAGACAGACAGACAGACAGACAGACAGACAGACAGACAGACAGACAGACAGACAGACAGACAGACAGACAGACAGACAGATATGTCGTTCATTAAACGAGATTTTTTAAAATTTTTATTTAACATAATCAGTTTCCGTGGAACATCAAATTTTTATGTTTACAATTGTTAAACTATTATATAAAATTTTTAATATGTTTAATATTTTTATATTTCTTTCAAAAATACCGATTATCGTCGGCGTTATAGTTTTGCTGTATCTGCTTTTTAAGTTCTGCAAAAAATTTTATGAAGAAGTTTTAGTTTTCCGCGATAAATCTTTCTTCGGCGCGGCTGTGGATTTTTTTGACCCGCACCGCCAAAGCTTTCTTTTTATAAAGCTTAACTTTTTCAGCGCGGCGATCTTAATTGCGCTAATCGCTTTGCTTTCTTGGCATTACGTTAATCCGGCAGTGGTAAACGGCTATCATCAATCAAATCTTTTTAACAATGTTTTCACGCAGTTCCCGCAATATTTGATACACGAGTTCGGCCATAGATTTTGGTGTCCGTTCCGCGCGGAGTGGGTTTGCTATGCAAGCGGCAACGGTTCGGAAATCCTTTTGCCGGTCGTTCTTTATATTGTTTTGCTTCGTTTTGAGGGCGGCGGTTATTTTTTGCCTTTTATGCTGATATGGCTCGGCGTTGCGTTTTACGATGCGGGCAGTTACGCCTCCGACGCGCGGGCATCCGCGCTGCATTTGACCTCGTCGGATATGGTCAGCAATTTTAAACCCGGAGTTATGAAAGGCGACTGGCATTATATTTTACAGCCGCTCGGCCTGCTTGAATACGATATTATAATCGGCAATATTTTTATAGTTCTTGCGTGTTTTTGTTTGGTAATCGGTTCTTATAGTCTGTATTATTATTTGTTTAAATACAATCATAAATCGTTAATATAACTCAAGCTCCATGTCAAAATTTGCTTAAATATTTTGTAGGCGTAAAAAACTAATAGGATAGCACGGAGGTTTTATGCTGCGATATATTGACAGTAAAAAAATGGGCAGGGGCAAACATACTTGGCTGGACAGCATTCATCATTTTTCTTTTGCAATGTATTTTAATCCGGATAATATGCAATTTGGCGTTTTGCGCGTTGTCAACGACGATTTGGTAAAACCCGGAGCCGGTTTCGACATTCATCCGCATCAGGATATGGAAATAATTTCTTATGTCGTAAACGGCGAGCTTACTCATGCGGACAGCATGGACAACAAACGCGTAGTTGCGCGCGGCGACGCGCAGTATATGAGCGCGGGAACGGGCGTTTATCACAGCGAGCATAATTTCGGCGCGGAGATTTTGCGATTTTTGCAAATTTGGATTTTGCCGGACCGAGAATGCCGCGAGCCTTCCTACGGGGATCATCATTTTAAATGGGAAGAGCGCGTAAATAAATGGCTCGCGATTGCAAGCGGCAATAAAAACTCGCCCGCGCCGATTAAAATTCACGCCGACGTAAATGTTTTCGTTTCCGAGATTACAAAAGGCGAGGAACTCGAGTTTAAAGTAAACAAAGGACGGCAGGCGTATTTAGTTTTGATCGAAGGGTCCGCGCAAGTCGGCCCGCATAAATTAAATGCCAAAGACGCTTTGGAAATTGCGCAGGAGGATATTTTGATCCGAGCTCAAGACGATAAAGCTCACGTTATAATTTTTGAAATGAAAAAATCTTAAAAGCAAAGGAGCGATTTATGAGAGAAGTTTATGAATTTTTGAAAAAATGCGATACGTATTATCTTGCGACCGTAGAGGAAAATCAGCCGAGGGTTCGCCCTTTTGGCACGGTGAATATTTTTGAAGGCAGACTTTATATACAAACGGGTAAATCAAAAAAAGTTTCCGAGCAAATGCTTAAAAATCCTAAAATAGAAATTTCCGCATTTGACGGAAACAAATGGGTTCGTCTGCAAGCCGTTGTTGCGCAAGACGACAGATTTGAGCCTAAAAAAAGCATGCTTGACGCTTATCCGCAGCTGCAAAAAATGTACAGCGCGGGAGATAATAACACGCAGGTTTTTTATTTAAAAGACGCTGTGGCGACTTTTTATTCTTTTGGCGCCGAGCCTAAAGTTATAAAGTTTTAGGCATATAAAGTTTATTCATATTAAAAACCTGCGGACAAATTGTTTCAGAGAACAATATTTATCAGACAACTTGAATAGCAAAATCTATCGCCCGTACTTTGACGTACGGGCGGTTTTTTAGTATTTTTCGATTTAAGAAATTATTAAGAAATTACAAAAGATTTTGAAAAACGGACAAATGATTTTTTAATTCCGTAGTAATTAAAAAGTTGTCGCGCACAAACTCATGCCCGTTTTTTCCTAAACGCAAAGCCAAAGATTTATTGCGAAGAATTTTTATAATTTCCTGCGCGCAAGTTTTTATATCTCTGCACAAAAGACCGGTTTTTCCGTGTTTAATTTGCAACGGTATGCCGCCTACGTCGGAAGCTATTACCGCGCGGTTTTTCCATAAGGCTTCGGTTATAGCCAGGCCAAAACTTTCTCTTAAAGATTTTTGCAATATAACGTCGCTTATGCTTTGAATTGCGGCTATTTTATAATCTTGTCTGTTTATAGAAAGCAGAAATATATCTTTGTCGCCTGCGGCGGTTTTAAGCAATTCTTCGTAGAGGCCTATTGATTCCGGGTCGTCGCTTGCGTGCCCGCCGGCTAAAATAAGCGTGCAGGCAATAGTTTGGCGCACTTGACTGAAAACCTCAATAACTCCGAAAGGATCTTTAGCTCTGTCAAAGCGGCCTATCTGAGTTATAATCGGCTTATCGCAAGGTATTTGAAATTCTTTTAAAACTTTTAGCGCGTCCGCGCGTTCGACAAAAGTATTTTTCACCGTGCAGGGATCGATAGACGGGCAAATATAGGAAATATTTCCTTTCAGCTTTTTGTGAAAAGACGGATGCGTAAAAATTATCTGCTCGCAATTTTCTATATAAGGTTTAAAAAAATCCCACGCCAGCGGGTTTGCTCTGGAAACGTCCAAATGAGCTCTGAAAATCTTTTTAGCCGCGCCGTTTTGCGCGGCTATTAAAGCGTGATGATCGTTTAAGTAAATTACGTCGTAATTTGTATCTAACTCCAAACTGTGCGACAGCTCTTCAAAGCGGGAAAGTTCTTTCAAAGAGATGTCCGCTCCTAAACATGCCGCGTTCGTTATTTTTTTTGATAACTTAAAAAATTCTTCTCCGGCTTGTATATCGCTCCAGTTGGCGTAAAGCCCAAGCTCGTTAAAATACTGCGTAACGCGCCCCATAACTTCGGAAACCCCGCTGCCGTATTTACCGGCCGTAATTATATTAACGCGGCCTCCGGCCACAGTTTTATAAGATTCTTTAAGTTCCCACGTGCCTATGCCGCACATAGTTTGCAGCTGCTTTAAATTGTTCATATTTATTTGGCTGTTGCTTATACGTTTAATATTCGTTCTATTTTTTAAATTCGCGCACGAGCTTTTCCAGAGTTGCCTTGCTGGCCAGCGTGCCGTCTTTTAGGCAAAGTTTTAGTTCTACAGAACATTCGCCGAATAGGCAAGAATAAACCGGAACGTTAGATTCCGCTTTATTTTTGCGTTCTTCTGAGATATAATAATATGGCAAAATGCATAGAAACGGATTGCTGCAAAACGCTTTCTTTTCATCGGACACCACAAAAATACGTTTTATGGCCGCGCTTATATTTATGACTTTAACGTTCACATCTTTCAGCAAAGTTTCCTCTGAGCATTGCGTATGACGCATCAGCCACAAAAATTCCGGGGTGGATATTTCGCTATAGCCCTGCTTCTTATAGCGGGTTGCCAAGGCGTCAATTTCCGCGATAGTTGAAGGCAAAAGTTCTCCGGGCTTAACATAAGCTATGATTCCATTAAGACCTTTTGTATATACGTCCATACCTTCGTCAGTAAGAATGCCTTTGTCGTCGAACACGGGCTTGCCGTCAAAATTCTTCAGTTTGAAAATATCGCCCGGTAAGATTTTTCTGTCCAAAAAAAACTGTTTTGCTTCAGCGGAAAGATGATTGATTAGATCTTCGTATCCTAAAAGAGTCAACATTTTGCGCGCGTATATTTTGCCGCCGTCGCGCTCCACTATAAATCCTTTTGGAATTTTGCCGCCGTATTTGCCGGAAAGCCAGTCCATAGCTTTATTTTTCTCAGCCGTGAGCATTTTGCTTAAAAGAGCTTTTTCTTGCTCATTAAAACTTGACGCTGCCGGGTCCGCTATATTGCGTTCTTTCATGGAAAGGAGAAGTTCTTCATCATTAAGAATGTCCGGCTCTAAAGCGATAAGCCGTTCCCGCGCGACGATATTCGTAAAATCTACCGCCAAAGCTCGACGGTAAAGAGAAACCGCTTCGTTAATACGGCCCGATTTTTCTTCCGTTATGCCTTTTCCTACTAAAGAGTTTATGTTTGCCGGCTGTACTCGCAAAGCCGCGTCGTAATAAAGTGCCGCTTCTTTAATATCCGGTTTTCTCATGGCAATATCGCCGAGCAGGGAATTGACATAAGCAAAATGAGACAAAGACTTATTCGTCAACATTAATTGCCTTGCGCGCAGCAAATGCGGAGAGGCTTCGTTAAATTTTCCTAAAACTATCTGCGTTCCGCCCAGACTAAGCAGAACGTTTATATCCGACGGATTTTGCTTGAGGCAGTCTTTAAAAACTTCTTCGGCGTGCGCAAACTCTTTTTCATTAAAGGATTCTTTGCCCAAATTGAGGCAGGCGACGTTCTCGGCGGCAATGTTAATGCATAAGCATAAAGAAAAGACTGCTAAAAACAATTTTTTCACGGTTTCTCCATAAATGTTTTAAGTAAAATAAAAAATTTCTCCAGCTTATTTAACTTTATCTTTTTACTATTGAAACGGCAAGGATTTTTTTGGAGTTTTTTGAGCAACGCGCAGTAAATATTTCCCATTGCGCGCGCGGCGAGCATAGCTTTAAAATCCTCTGCGGGCAGAATAAAGTCAGCTTTCTCGTAATAATTTTGCGCGCGTTCAAGTTCAAATAACAAAAGGTCTTTGAGCTTGGTTTGTCTTTTTGCGGATAAAATATCTTCTTCCGTCAAAGCGAAACCGTCCAAATCTTCTTTTGGCAGATAGACGCGGTCTATTTTCGCATCTTGCTCTATATCTCTTATAATATTTGTGAGCTGCACGGCGTATCCTAAAATTTCGGCATATTCTTTTGTTTGTTCGTTCGTATAGCCGAAAATTTCCACGCACATTTTTCCTACTACGCCTGCCACGCGGTACATATACCATTTCAAATCTTCGAAGGTGTCAAAACGAACGGGGGTTTTCAAATCACGCTCTACGCCGTCGATTAAATCGGTAAAATATCGCTCGGGCATAGGATATTTTTCCAGCACCGCGCGCAGCGCGCTGCCAAGAGGCGTTTTGGGGGAATTGTCAAAAATATTTTTTACTTCCGCGCGCAAAGCGTCAAGTCTTTCTTTTGCGTCGATAAAACCTTCGTCGGCGATATCGTCGGCGGTTCGGCAAAAATCATAAATAATGCTTAGGGCTATTCGTTTTTCTTTTGGCAAAAAGAAAAACGCGCCTCTAAAGTTGGATTTTTTGTAAGATTTATTATCGGCCATTAATTTAATTTTACTAAATAAGGAGCGTTTTATTTATGACAAAACAAGAAGCTCTCTCGCTTTTGAAACAATACGTAAAAAATGAAAATATGATCAGGCATTGCATAGCCTCGGGCGCGGTGCTTTACGATTTGGCGCAAAAACTTGGCTGCGATAAAGAACTTTGGCAGGCCGCCGGCATATTGCATGATATTGACGTGGAACTAGTCGGAGATGATATTATGAAAAATCATGGCACAAAAGCCCGCGAGATTTTAAAAGATAAATTAGACGAGCAAGCCATTGCCGCCATAGAAGCTCATAACGAACATGCAAATATACGCGCGCGCTCGACTACTTTTGACCATGCTCTTGCGGCCGGAGAAACAATAACAGGTCTTATTACCGCGACGGCTTACGTGTATCCCGACAGAAAAGTTTCTTCGGTAAAACCAAAATCAATAATAAAAAGAATGAAAGAAAAAAACTTTGCCGCTTCGGTGAACCGCAATACGATTATGGAATGCGAAAAAATCGGCATACCGCTGCAGGAATTTACGGAAATATCTTTAAGCGCGATGCAAAACGCGGCTGAAGAACTGGGACTTTAACGGTCTATTTTAACATGCCAAAGATATTCAATATTGCCGTGCGCGCCCGCTATGGGAGAAGGAATTAAACCGTTTTCTTCCGCGTTAAACTCCGCGGCAAGATTTTCATTAAAAAAATTTCTTACGGAATTTACGGCTTTTTGACGGTTTTCCTCCGTTTTGACTATGCCGCGAGGAACGTCTTTGGGCGTAAGTTCAAACTGCGGTTTTATTAAAAAAACAATTTCCGCTTTTATCGACATGCAAGGCAAAAGCGCGCGCATTATCATCTTGAGCGATATAAACGAAACGTCGACCGCGGCAACGTCGAATTTATCTGCAAACATATACGGCGTCATATATCTCGCGTTTGTCTGCGGTTTGAAAATAAAATTTGAAAATGCCGCGACTTCGCTTGCAAGCTGGCCTTTGCCTACGTCAATGCCGTAAACTTTTTTTGCGCCTTCAAGCAAAAAACAATGGCTGAACCCGCCGGTAGCAACGCCGATATCCGTGCAAATTTTGTTTTTTACGTTTATTTTGAAAGTGTCCAGAGCGGCTTTTAATTTCAACCCGCCGCGCGAAACGTAAACGCAAGATTTTTCTTTAAGCGTTATAATATCTTCCGTCTTGATATTCCTATCCGCGCGCGTTTCAATTTGGCCGTTGACAAGAACTTCGCCGGCCATAATCAATGCTTGCGCCTTACTGCGGCTTGCTGCGAGATTTTGCTCTGTTAAAGCATTATCAAGGCGGAGTTTTTTCATATCGTATTTTAAATTTTACCATTTTATACTAGACAGATTACTGTAAAGCGTAAAAATTGGCTCCGCTTCCTGTGTCGGTAAGCCGCCCGCCGAGCAGTTTACATATTTTATCTTGGGCGCTGTCTATATCCGCCCAGCAGCCAAGTCCTTTCTGACCATCAATATAGCCGTAACTGTAACGCAAATACGGATGATTATCTCGCACGGCTTGTATCCAGCCTCCATAACTATTTAAAATCCGAAATGTCCAGCCGTCTATTATTTTACAATCGGCGGCTT
>JAIRMX010000207.1 GCA_031258375.1 Elusimicrobiota bacterium
GATACTTGCGTAAACTGCGGCGCATGCGAACCCGCTTGCCCGGTTTCCGCTATTTCCGAGATTGCCGCCAAAAGAGTTATAGACGCCGAAAAATGCGTTGATTGCGGTTCTTGCGCCGGCGCCTGTCCGGTTTCGGCTATCTCAGCTTAAAAAAATAGAAAATATTTTAAGTCCCTCCGCCTTAATAAGGTTGAGGGGCTTTTTTTCGGATTATTCAAAAATGATATACTTTTAATTAAGGAGAATTTTTATGAAAAACGTTAGAAGCGTTGTATTTGTGGTAATATTTTTTATTTTGGCCGGTCTTATAGGATACGGTTTTGAAAAAATTTTTGTCGCGCTTTTGCCGTCCGATTTAACCGGAATGCTGGTGCGCGTTTGGGATATAGGGGTGCATTCGCTTTCGCTTAACTTTAATTTATGCGGAGTATGCGGTATAGTAATTTCATTTTTTATTGTGAACTATTTGATGAAAAAATAAAATGAGAATTATTTTAGCGTCCGGCTCGCCGCGCCGACGGGATATTTTGGCGGGTATGGGTTATAAATTTGATGTTATCCTGCCAAATATCGCCGAGATTACCGGCAAAAAACGTCCTTCGGCCGTAGTGCAAGATATTGCTTTAAAAAAAGCTTTTGCGGTTGCTTCGCTTTATCCGGACGCGCTCGTTATCGGCGGAGATACCGTTGTCTACTGTAAAGGCCGCATTATAGGCAAGCCCAAAAATGCCAAAGACGCTTTGCGTATTTTGCATTTGGAAAACGGTTCATGGCAAAGCGTTTACAGCGGGCTTGCGCTTATTTGTAAAAATCAAAAAAAATGCGCGCTGGGATTTGACATTACAAAGTGCAAAGCGCGTTTTTTGGACGAAGAAACTTTAAAATTTCTTGCGCTTAAACATTTGGATAAAGCGGGCGCTTACGCGATGCAGGATAAAGACGATACGTTTATCGAGCGGGTAATAGGTTCTTACGATAACGTTGTCGGAATGCCGACGGAACTTTTAAAAAAAATGATGAAGGAGTTTGGAAAATGATTAATACCGACATATTGGCGATAGGCTCAGGACCCGCCGGCTGCACGGCCGCAATTTACGGCGTGCGCTCGGGTTATAAAACAATTGTGCTTTGCGGCGCGTCGCACGGCGGACAGCTTGTAAAAACCAACGATATGGAAAATTTCCCGGGATTTGTAGATCCCATATCCGGCTATGAAGTTATGGATAGAATTCACAAGCAATGCTCGCGGCTCGGCGTAGAATTTATGCAGGAAACGGCCGTAAAAATAGAGACCGGCGCAAGGCCTTTTACCCTTCATTGCGCAAGCGGTCTTCAAATAGCCGCGCGCGCGGTTATAATAAGCGTCGGCGCCTGCGCGTCGCGGCTCGGCATTGAAAGCGAAAAGCGTTTTATGGGCAAAGGGGTTTCCACCTGCGCCACTTGCGACGGTTTTTTTTATAAGAATAAAACCGCTTGCGTTATCGGCGGCGGAAATAGAGCCGTTGAAGAAGCGGTTTTTCTTACTAAATTTTGCAAAAAAGTTTATCTTATTCACCGCCGCGAAACTTTTAGAGCGCATAAAGTCAGCGTGGATAAAGCCCGCGCGATTGCGAACTTGGAATTTGTTCTTTCCTCCGCGGTGGAAAGCATTAACGGCGACGAGTCGGGCGTAAAATCTATTACGGTTAGAAACATCAACACAAAAGTTTTGCGCGATATAGAAACTGACGGTGTTTTTGTAGCCGTAGGCACAAGGCCGCAAACGGATTTTTTAAAGGACAGCGGGGTAGAATTGACGTCCGGCGGATATATTGTCGTAAACGAAAAAACGCATACCAATATTAAAGGCATATTTGCCGCCGGGGATTGTACTAATTCTATGTATAATCAGGCTGTTATTGCTGCCGGCTCCGGCGCAAAGGCCGCTATGGAAGCGGTTTCTTTCCTGAATGAAGATTGCTAAATCTATGTCTGGCAAAATATTTTTCAGTTAACGGAGAAAACACATGAAAATAATCGCTTTAAACGGAAGTCCGAGAAAAAACGGAAATACCAAAATTCTTATTGACACTGTATTGAAACCTTTAACGGATGCGGGAGCGCAAACGAAAATTATACAGCTTGGCGCTTCCGGCATAAAACCGTGCATTGCTTGCGGCGGCTGCATAAAACAGAAAAACAGAAAGTGCGTCGTTGAAGACGTATTAAATACTTTTATTGAAGATATTTGGGCGGCCGACGCGCTTATTATAGGTTCGCCGACGTATTTTGCCAATGCCACTGCGGAGGTTAGAAGTTTTGTCGACCGCGTAGGTTATGTAGGCAGGGCAAACGGCGGCCTTTTGAAAAGAAAAGTAGGAGTCGCCATTGCCGTTATGCGCCGCGCTGGGGCGATGACCGTTTTGGACAGTATTAACAAATTATTTTTTATAAGCGATATGTACAGCGTGGGTTCAAGTTATTGGAATATTGCTTTCGGGCGGGAAAAGAGGGAAGTTGTTGACGACGAAGAAGGTATGAAAACCATGATAAATCTCGGCGAAAATATTTTATATCTTTTGCGGCAGCTTAAAAAATAAATAATAATTGCGTATAATAAATATATGAACTTTACCGACAGGATTATAGTTCTTTTACGGCAAAATTTCCGCGAGGCGGACCGCATAGTGTGTATTTACAGCCTCGAACACGGACGTATGGCTTTGCGTCTTCCGGGCGTAAATAAATCCGTTTCAAAACTTAAGGCGATAAGCGAGCCTTTTGCAAAATCTTCCGCCCGCATTTATATAAGGCGCAATGCTTCCGTCGGCTGCATTACGGGCGGCAAGCTTGAAAGCGTTTACCCCAATATACGGGCCGATTTTAAAAAAATGCGCGCGGCTTTATATTTTTGCGAACTATTTTACAGGCTTACCGCAGACGGCGCGCCAAACGAACAAAAGTTTTTATTTCTTGAAGAATCTCTAAACCAACTTGAGCGTTCTTATTTAAATTCGGCTTTTGCGCCCGCTTTTTTGTTGCGTTTTATGCAGCTCAGCGGATATGGTTTGAAAAATATGCCAGTTTTGGATATCGACGAAAATTTTTGGGATATGATGCACAATCTGCCTATGGGGGAGCTTAATTTTACGACTGAGCGCGATAGAGACAATTTAAATAAATCCAAATACGTATGCAGGCGGTTTTTAAATAAATATTTACAGTATCCGCTTAATACGATATCGGAACTGGAACTTGCTTATCCGTTTATTTCGAAAGAAGAAACTCTTATGGAAACCGCCTTAGAATCCGCCGTAGTTTGATATTACAAATGTATTAAATCCTCCTTTTCAAGCAAAGCTTGATAAGAATCAAAAGCTTTTAAATAAGCTATTGATTTTTCTAAATTAGTAAGCAGCGAACAATTGCATTTAACGGCCAATTTGCGTATTGCGGAATTATATTCAAGCTCGGTCAAATCAAGGCTTTTATGCACGTTGATTACAAAATCAACTTTGCCTTCTTTTATAATATCAAGCGGCGTGGGGGATTTATGATATCCGAGCTGCACGGCATTATAGCCGCGCGCTTGAAGATATTCGGCCGTGCCCCAAGTTGCGTAAACCGGAAGGCCGAAAGCATAAACGTTGTTTATAACTTCCATAAATTTGATTTTATCGCGTTCTCTGCCGGTGCTGAGCAAAATGCCCTTTTTCGGCGTTTTTATTTGGGTGGATTCCATAGCCAGAAGCATAGCTTCGTTAAAATTTTTGCCTATGCAGCCGACTTCGCCGGTTGAAGCCATTTCAACGCCTAGAATCGGATCCGCTCCGTCAAGACGTTGAAAGCTGAACATGCTTGCCTTTATGCCCGTATAAGGTATTTCGCTCTCGTCCACGAATATTTTGCTGACCGGCTTTTCGTCCATAACTTTGCAGGCCGTTTCGGCAAGGTTATGCCCCGAAACTTTGGTTATAAACGGGAAAGATCGCGAAGCGCGCGCGTTGCATTCGATAACTTTCACGTCGTTGTCTTTGGCTATAAACTGTATGTTGAAAGGCCCGTTTAATTTGAGTTCTTTTGCTATTTTACGCACTATGTCCCGTATTGAATTTACGGTTTTTACGTAAATTTTTTCGGAGGGGAAAACCATAGTCGCGTCCCCGCTGTGCACGCCGGCGTTTTCAACGTGTTCGGATATGAAAGAGACCAAAACTTCTCCGTTTTTTGCCACGCCGTCGCATTCGAGTTCTTTTGCGTCCAAAATAAATTGCGATAATACCACCGGATAATCCGCCGAGATGTCTTTTGTCAAAGAAAGATAATAATCAAGCGTTTGCTTATCGTTTGCCACGTTCATCAAAGTGCCGGACAGTACGAAACTCGGCCTTATAAGCACGGGAAATCCGACTTCTTCAATAAAGGCGTCAATTTCCGCCCGCGAAGCGGCCGAAGTCCACTTAGGTTGATCTATACAAAGACGGTCTAATATTGCGGAAAATTTCGTTCTGTCTTCGGCTTTATCGACGGTTTCATAGCTGTGTCCCAAAAGTTTAACGCCGGCATTTGCAAGATAAGGCGTGAGATTGTTGGGATTCTGCCCGCCCATGCAGGCAACTACGCCGCGCGGGCGTTCGATATCCGCAATGTCCATAACGCGCTCAAAAGAAAGTTCTTCAAAATAAAGCCGGTCGGAGGAATTATAATCTGTGGAAACGGTTTCGGGATTACAGTTGATTATGATACTGTCGTCTTTTTGCTGTTTAAAATAGCGGCTTGTCATAACGGAACACCAGTCAAATTCCAGACTGCTGCCTATTCTGTAGCTGCCGCTGCCGAGCGTAATTACGCTGCGGTTTTTGCTTTTAATCGATACGTCGTTAAAATTGCCGTCGTAAGTGAGATAAAGATAATTGGATTTCGTGGCGTACTCGGCGGAAGTCGTGTCTATTTGTTTAACCACGGGCGTTATTTTTAGCTTTTTGCGAAGCGCCCGCAAACTTAAAGAGAGAGCGGTGATTTCTTTAACGGTGAATTTACGCTGCGCTGCCGCGGTTGAAAGTAAAAATTTGGTCAGTTGAAAATCGCTGAAACCGCGGCTTTTAAGCCTTTTTAAATATTCGCGGTCGATATCTTTGAAATGTTTTGCGATGTCTTTTGGAGTTATTTTTGACGGCAATTTTATATTTTTGAAAAATTCGCGAACCTCTCCTTCAAGTTGGGAAAGATAATACAAATGGCTTAAAAACCACGGTTCTATTTTTGTGTGATTTTGCACGGACTGCACCGTAAAGCCGCGACGGAAAAGTTCGTATATCGCAAATACGCGCATATTTGTGGGGTTTAAAAGTTCGCTGAGCAATTCCTTGTTTTGCGCGTCTTTAAAAATTTCTTTTGAAAGGCCTTCCTCGTCTTCCTGAACCATGCGTATGGCTTTTTGCATAACTTCGCAGAAATTACGGCCTATGGACATAACTTCGCCGACGGATTTCATTTGCGTTCCCAGCTGTTTTGAAACGCCGGTAAATTTCTTTAAATCCCAACGCGGAATTTTTAAGGAAACATAATCAAGCGAAGGCTCATAAAATGCGGAAGTTGTTCCCGTAACGGGGTTTTTAAGCTCTAAAAGTTCAAAGCCGCAAACTACTTTTGCGGCGACAAAAGCTATGGGGTATCCGGTCGCTTTGCTTGCCAGCGCGCTCGAGCGGGAAAGGCGCGCGTTGACTTCGATTACAAAATATTCCAAAGTGAACGGGCTTAATGCAAATTGCACGTTGCATTCGCCCACTACGGCGATGCTTTGTATTATTTTTATGGCGGCGTCGCGCAGCATATTATTTTCCCTGTTGTTTAAAGTCTGGCAGGGCGCTATTACTATCGAATCGCCGGTATGTATGCCCATAGGGTCAAAATTTTCCATATTGCAAATGGTAATGCAATTGCCGCGGCTGTCGCGCATTACTTCGTATTCGATTTCTTTCCACCCGTGCAGGGATTTTTCAATTAATATTTGCGGTACAGCGGTGAGCGCGGACGCGGCCAGCTTTTCAAGCTGCTGAGGATTTTCCGCAAGCCCGCTTCCAAGCCCGCCCAAAGCGTAGGCCGAGCGCGTAATTACGGGATATCCTATTTCCGCCGCGATTTTAAGCGCGTCCTCTACGCTGCGCACGGCTTTGCTCGGCGGCGTAGGCACGCCGATAGAATGCATTTGTTTTGAAAATAAATCCCTGTCTTCGGACATTTCCAATGCCGATACCTGAGTTCCCAAAACTTTTACGCCGTATTTTTTCAGCACGCCGGAATTTTCAAGCTCTATTACGCAGTTGAGCGAGGTCTGTCCGCCGAAGCCGGCTATAATGGCCGCGGGACGTTCTTTTTTAATTATTTTTTCTATCCAGAAGGGAGTTACGGGATATAGATAAACTTTTTTATTTGGAGCGGGATTTGTTTGTACGGAAGCTATATTCGGGTTTAATACGATTACTTCAAGGCCTTCTTCTTCAAGAGCTTTTATCGCCTGCGAGCCGGAATAATCAAACTCGCCCGCCTGCCCTATGGATAGCGCGCCCGAGCCGAGCAGCAAAACTTTTTGTTTTTTATTTTTAACGGGTTTTAAAAAATTAAGTATAGGCATTTTGGTTTCCAAATTGTTCGAGAGTTATTATGAACTTCATTGTATAGTCTATCAAATTATGACGGCGAAGTCTTCTCGGCGTTATATGGTATGGAGGAAAATCTATGGCGACTTCATCGCCGCGCTTAATTTTTTACGTTAATAATTACAGCTTCGAGAAAAAACAAAAAAACTTCCTTATATTAAAAAACCGCCGTAGAATTAGCTTATAGACAGATACCTTCTTTTAACTGCGTTTTTGTTTTTCAAAATAGTTCTCCATATAAATGGAATTTTTAAGCAGTAATATTCAATCGCGTTATGCTATCAATTTAATAAATTCTTTTATAATCCACGTTGTGTCATTTGGGCCGCCGGAGGCTTCGGGATGGAATTGAGCCGACATAAAAGGCTTGTTTTTATGTTTAATGCCCTCAATGCTGCCGTCATTTGCGTTTTCAAACCATACTTGCCAGCCTTTAGGCAGAGATTTGCGGTTAACTTCAAAACTGTGGTTTTGGCTTGTCATAAAACCGCGCCGAGTTTCAACTTCAAATACCGGCTGGTTAAAACTGCGATGACCTCTGAGCAATTTGCGCGTTTTTGCGCCCGCAGCCAGCGCCATAATTTGATGGCCGAGGCAAATGCCCAGTACGGGTTTATTTCCTTTTAAAAGTTTTTTTACATTATTTATCACGCCGCCGGTATTTTGCGGATCGCCCGGTCCGTTGCTTAGTACCCAAGCGTCGCAATTAACTTTTTCCACGTCGCTGTCCCAAGGCAGAATTTCAACGGTACAGTCGTTTTGTGCAAAAATGCGCGCTATATTAAATTTCGTGCCGAAATCCAAAAGCGCGATTTTATTTTTACCTTTGCCGAGCGTGATGGGAGTTTTAACCGACACCGACGGCAAAAGATTATATTGTGAAGGATCGACAAAATCCGTGCGGCCGAAGTTTTTTAGGAATTCAAATCTAGTATTGTCGTAAAACGCGTTTTTATTTTGCGGGACTATACGGCCAAAAAGCGGTTTTTTTGCGTCGCGTATCATTTGCACAAGGCGGCGCGTGTCAATGCCCGCTATTCCCGGCACGCCGCTCAAAAGCAGCCATTCGCGCAGATTTTTTCCGTGTTCGTAGTGAAAACAATCGTCAAAAGTATCAGATACTATTATACCCTGCGTTTTAATGCCCGCGCTTTCATAGCCGTAAGACTTTAAAAAATCCCCTTCATTTGAGGAGGGGATTCCGTAATTGCCAATAAGCGAAAAACTGAAAACCAATATTTGACCAAGATAAGAAGGGTCAGTCATAGCTTCGCTGTATGCGAGCATTCCGGTTGAAAACACCATCTCGCCGCTGGACACGGCGTTTGCGCCTATGAGCCGGCCTTCCATTTTTACGCCGTTTGATAAATCAAGAACGGCTTTTTCGTATTCTTTTTTTAGTATTTGTTTCATATATTTATGTCTCTGACGCCAAAGCTTAAACCTATTTATTCTATCACATTTATAGCCGCGAAGACAAATATAATGTTAATGTTCAGAGAGATATGAGAAGTCCAGACAGAAATGACGCAATATATTAAAGGAGAGGTATTATGAATTTTTAGATATAATAACATATTGAACTCGGCCTTGACGAAAAAACGACTAAAGAAAGTCTTCATTAAAACTATTATGTCTTTGAGATTTAAAGTAAGGAACGGGTTATTTCAGTGCTTCTCCCTTAAGGCCGAAACAGCGGTTCTATTCTTCCCGCGGATAGTTGCCGGCATATGATTACCGGCGGGAAGATTATAATCCCCGCCGGCAATTGCCTTATCTTAAACACACAAAGCTCCCGCGCATGCGCGGGAGCTGATTTATTATTTTACTTATATCCGATTAATAAGCAGGAGAAGTAGCAACGGCTCCTATACGACCCATAGATCCGCTTTTATACCGTTTAAGTGGCGCTCCCGCTCCGTATCCGCCCGGCGTTCCCGGCACGCATTCGTAAGAGCTGTCAAAACCGTATCCGTCGGGGCATTCATAGAGTTGTATCTTACCGCAATATTGCCACTGTCCATCCTCATTAAAAGGTACCAAAGCACAATCCTCGGTATAAAAGTTCATATTAGGATCATTATGACAATCAAATAATGCATGATGCGCTCCTCTCTCGTTCATACAGTATTGAGCATTAAAATCAAACGATCCATTGTATGAAACGCTGTCTAAAGAATGACATGTTCCGGAATCTGTCCCATTGCGTCCCGCATAACATCTATAAACAGCGGGACAGCAGAACCTGCTTGCTACGGGAATAATTACCTCGTTACAAGATCCCCATCTGCCATCTAGGCATATTTGCGTGCCATTGTTCCCGCACGAACGACTTTCACCGGACTGACATATGTTGATGACGAAGTCATCGTATTCCCACTGGCATTGGTCATTGCATGTTGCAGCAAGCATACTAAGACACAGTCTCCCGGTACAATCGGGATCTAACGGTATATTTTCCCCTGTCTCTCCGGGCGTGCATACCCCTTCATCAG
>JAIRMX010000187.1 GCA_031258375.1 Elusimicrobiota bacterium
GGAAACCCGGTTTTTACTTTTTCAAGCTGTTGTGAAAGCTCTCTTTTTATCATACTTCAATCATAGCATATTTTATGCAATTTTATTTTCCAATCGTAAATTTGCATAAAAAAGGATAATTTCAGAAATATTAATTTTATCTCTTTCAACAACAGTTTGTGTCTGTAGCGTGGACAATTAAGGCTTTGGGAGTTATTTTAATATTTCTATTTTATTACTTGATATAACAAAATAAAGAGAGATTATTCTCATAATCATATTATCTCCGTATTTTGCCAACTTTCTTTAAGTTTGAAAATGTTTTCGGAGATTAAATGCCGAAAGCTCCTAACCCAGTCTTCTCCTGCAAGGGACGAGGGTAAAGACGAAAAAATTTCTAATCTGCCTAAATTGTTTGTAATGCCGATTTTCGCAAATTTCGCGCCGGACATTATTTTCTTAAATTCTTTTTCGCCTTGCGGAGCGACTTCCAAAATAATTCTGCTAGCACTCTCGCTAAACAATTTCTGCGCGTCATCAAGCTTTCCCGCGCAAGGCAGTTTTGACAAATCAATTTTTGCGCCAAGGCCGCCGCTAAAACACATTTCCGAAAGCGTGGCGGCAAGACCGCCTTGACTTATATCGTGCGCGGTTTTTACTAAACCCGCCTGCATCGCTTTATAAATTTTTTGGTAATTTTTAAAAGCGGTTTCAGCGTCTACAACCGGAATAAAAGAATTTTTTAAACCTAAAATATTTCCCGCCACGCTTGCGCCAAGCTCGTCTTTTGTTAAACCTACGATATAAATTTCATTACCTTCTTCTTTAAAATCCATTGTAATGGCTTTGCGGATATCGTAAACAGGCGCGGTGGCGGAAATTAAAATTGTAGAAGGTATGGGCAAATCCTTGCCGTCTGCGCCTTTGCTCTGGTTATAAAAACTGTCTTTGCCCGATATAAAAGGCGCGCCGTAAGCCAATGCGCCGTCATAACAGCCTTTTGCCGTCAGAACCAAAGCTCCCATAAGCATTTTATTTTCCGGCGAACCCCAGCAAAAATTATCCAAAAAAGCGGTTTTTGAAATATCCGCGCCGACGCAAAGTAAATTGCGCACTGCCTCGTCGCAGCAATTAAGAGCCATTTGATACGGGTCGATTTTACCGATTGCCGGATTTAAACCGTGCGAAACCGCAAAGCCGTTATAATCTTTTTTATTCCCTGTCGCGCTGAGCGGTCTTATTACCGCAGCGTCGCCCGGCCCGTCGTGTTTGATGCCCTGCAAAGGCTTCACTACCGTTCCTCCCTGAACTTCGTGGTCGTATTGGCGGATAATTGCCTCGCGCGAGCAGGCATTCAAATCCGCCAGACATTTATGCAAAAGTTCTCCGTATTTTTTTGCATGCAAATTGATTTTGGAAGGTTTTAATTTCGGCGCGTTCCACACGGCACAGCGCATAATTTTAGGAACGCCGGCGTGCAAAAAGCTATTGTGCAAATCCACAATTTTTTCTTTGCCGTAAAAAACCTCAAGTTTGTTCGTTTTTGTAAACTCGCCCAAAACGGCATATTCGCAATCTTCGGTTTTTAAAATCTTTTCAACTTCTTTTAAATTTTTCGGCGGCACGCAAATTATCATTCTCTCCTGACTTTCCGAAACCCAAATTTCCCAAGGCTGAATTTTAGTTTCTTTAAGAAGCGCTTTGCTTAAATCAACTCTAACTCCGGTTTCACTTCCCAACTCGCCAATAGCGGAAGAAAACCCGCCCGCGCCGCAGTCCGTCACCGCGCGGTATAATTTTTTATCACGGAGTTTCATCAAAGAATCCAAAACCTTTTTTTCGTTAATGGCATGTCCGATTTGAACGGCGGAAACTTCGCTCGCGTCTTCAATAACCGCGCTGGAAAAAGTTGCGCCGTGCAAGCCGTCGCGCCCTGTGCGCCCGCCGATTGCGACTACCAAATCGCCGGCGTAAACTTTTTTATTTACCGCCCAAGCAGGCATAATGCCGATGGTTCCCACGAATACCAGCGGGTTTAAAGCATAATCTTCATCATACCAAACCGCGCCTGCGGCTGTCGGAATTCCAAGGCGGTTGCCGTAATCGCGCACGCCGTCAATAACGCCGCGTATTATTCTGCGCGGATGCAAAGCGGCGGGCGGCAGTTTTTTGTTAAACTTCGGCGGCGCAAAGCAAAAAATATCGGTGTTTATGACTGGCTTTGCGCCAAGCCCCACTCCCAAAATATCACGCACCACGCCGCCAACGCCGGTTTCCGCGCCGCCGTAAGGCTCAACCGCGCAAGGGTGATTATGCGTTTCCGCCTTAAAAGCCAAAGCCCATTTTTTATTTTGACCGAATTCTATTACGCCGGCATTGTCTTTGAAAACCGAGAGGCACCACTTTTTATTTAATTTTTTTGTGGCTTTATAAATTGTGCTTTTAAAAAGCCCGTCTTTAATGACTTCGGTTTTTTTACCGTTTTTAAATGCTATCGGGTCGTTGAAGGTTTTATGCTTGCAATGCTCCGACCATGTTTGCGCGACGGTTTCCATTTCCGCCTGCGTCGGCGTTCTGCCGAGTTTTTGGAAATATTTTTGCGCGGCTTTCATTTCCTCTTGGCGCAAGCTCCAGCAAGCGTCGTTTTGCAGTTTGCAAAGTTCTTTGTTGCTAAGCGTATTAAATTTTTTAAGTTTTTCTTGCATTTTATTTGTCCTTTTATTTAAATTTCTAAATTCACTTTGATTACGGCGAATTCGCCTTAATTAAAGCTTGTATTTTGGCAACAAATTTTGTCAAAATACAACAAATATTTTTTACAAACTCCCGATTTTGAAACCGGCGAAAACAAAAATTAAACATAAAATCACGTTAAGCAAAATATTCAAAAAAGCGTGCAAATAACGGCCGTTATTCAGCAAAACCATTGTTTCGTGCGAGAATGTTGAAAACGTGGTAAACCCGCCTAAAATGCCTACGACGAAAAATAGACGCCACACGCAATTTGCCGGCAATATCGCGCCCAAAAGACCGATTAAGAACGAGCCTGCCGCGTTTACCGTCAGCGTAGCCAGCGGGAAGTTGTTCATTGCGCGCGCGGCAAAAAACAAATAAACGCCATATCTTGCCGCCGCGCCCAAAAACCCTCCCGCTCCGACAAGCAATAAATCTTTGATAATGTTCATAAAATCCTTTTTAAGTTGCCGTTATTGCGAGCCGATTTTTCGGCGCGACAATCCGGCAAAAATATTTTTTTTACTCATTTAAATTCTGGATTGTTTCGCATTCGCTCACAATGACAGAGGAGACTGCGCCCGGCAAATGACGGCCTTTAAAATTCTTCTACGGAAAATTTATTTACAACTTCGTTCACAAAAGTTTTTTTGACGGCGGCTTCAAGCTGCACTTTTGTGAATTTGCCGCGAACGGCAAAAGCATTGCACACGCGAGCGGATGCGGGGCGCGCATGACCCATAGCTTCAATAACGTCTTTGACGCTTTCGCCCACAACGTCGGTGGAAGAATCTCTTATCCACACCTGAACTTTAAAAAACCCTTTTGGGGCTTCAACGCCGATTTTATAAGTTTCCAACACCGGGTCCGCAAATAATTTGGCGGCAATATTATTTGCCGCCGCTTTGTCATAATCGCCGTCAATTTTGTAGATCACGCTTGGTATAATCTGTAAAATATTTTTGAGCCCGACGGTTTCCAACCGGTTTTTTATTGCCGCTATTTTTTTATCGCCGTAATTTTTTTTATAAAAAACTTCAATAAAATATTGCATCTTGCTCTCCTAAAATTTTTTAGATATTATCATTGAAAAGTCATTTTAATATCTCTACCGTACTGCGGCGCCGCAGAATAGAACTAGAGATAGAATAATCTTCGTATACAACATTGTATCATTTTATTAATTTTGTATGAAAACAAAAACCCTCGTTTTTTAGAGGGTTTTTGTTTGTTATGTTTGAGTTTATTTTACTTTTTGATCGATTCCACTTTATCTATCACCGCCTTGATATAATACGGCGGAATTTCAAAACGAACTTTTTTGTCCGTGTTGTTTTGCGTGTCTAAAATAATCGTTATGCCTTTATCTTGATGTTTTTGTAGGTAATTTTTTGTAAAACTAACGGCATAATTGGGCAAACCGGCGCTAAAATAACCCTCTAAAGAATACGCGAGATTTTTCTGATAGTCGTTTACGTTTTCTAAATAATATTTATTGCCGTCCACATCGGCAACCGTATTTACTTTGGAAGTAAACGTAAACATCAAAATATATAAATTATCCGAAGCCAAAACGCCGGGGTTTTTCTTTGTCGTTAAAACTTCCGTATGTAGAAAATAATAAATCTCGTCGCCAAACCCGTCTAGGGAATTTTTGAAGTCTTTACCTACAAGGTAAGTGTCCGAGCCCTTATATATTTTATTAGGCAAATATACTTCCGGAAAATCAATCATTGTGCTGTTTAAAACAACTTTTGATTTTGTATTATCAAAAACGGACTGATAATCGGACGGATTTTGATAATTATCCTGCTGTTGAATTTGCGATTTTACTTCCGAAACGGCTTGTGTCGTAATATCTTTTATCGAAGCGCAAGCCGATATAAAAAATATCAACGACAAAACAAACGACATTTTCATTTTTGGCATTATTGCCTCCTTATTTCAACTACATTGTCCTATCACGTCTTTTTTACAAACAAATTCTTTAAAAGCAAATATCCGGCCGGCTTTGGCGCCGCTCCTTTTACTTCAAAATCCTCTCTAAGGCTTCGTTGTATTTTTTTACAGCGCCGGCGACAATTTCGGAGGCAATTTCCGGCGGAGCGGAATTTTTATCCCAACCGGTTTGCTCCATATAATCGCGGATAAACTGTTTGTCAAAACTCTGCGGATTGGAGCCGACTTTATAATAAGCCGCGTCCCAAAAGCGCGAAGAATCCGGCGTCAATACTTCGTCAATCAGCGCAAGTTCCCCGTCAATAATACCGAATTCGAATTTTGTGTCCGCCAAAATTATGCCGCGCGCATTGAGGTATTGCCAGCCGAATTTATAAACGGCAACGCTTCTTTCTTTAATATCTCCGGCAAGTTTTTTGCCGAGCTTGTTTTGCATATATTCAAAAGAGACGTTCTCGTCATGTCCGCTGTCGTTTTTGGTGGCGGGCGTAAAGATCGCTTCGGGCAGTTTTTGCGCGTTTTGCAAACCGTCGGGCATTTTACTGCCGCATATTGCGCCTTGCTTTTGATATTCCGTCCATGCCGAGCCGGCAATATATCCGCGCACCACGCATTCAAAATCAATTCTCTGCGCCTTTTTTACCAAAACCGTTCTGCCTTGATAATATTCTTTATCCAACTTGGAATTTGCGGGCAAAAATTCGTTAATTTCGTCAATATCCGCGCTGATTAAATGATTGGGAACGATACTTTTTGTTTTGTCAAACCAGAAATTGCTTATGGCGGTCAAAATTTTGCCTTTATTTGGAATTGGCGTCGGCAAAATATAGTCAAAAGTGGAAACCCTGTCGGAAGCGACAATTAAAAGTTTGTCGCCCAAATCGTAAACTTCGCGCACTTTGCCTTTGCGTATCAACGACAGATTAATTTCGTTCATTTTCAACCTCGTTTAATAATTGTATAAATCGACTTTTGTTTATATTTTATCATTTTTGATATAATAAAATAAGCAGTAAAAAGTTTAAAAGATTATTTGTAGGAAGCGCGGGGAAAGCCCGCGTTACGCTGGGCAGGATTAAAATCTTGCAAGGCATATGATAGTCCGATGAATAATCGTTTGTTTTGTCTGCCCCTATACGGGGCAGACAAGCGGCGATTATACGGGTTACTATCATAGCCTAAAATCGCCGTTTTTTATCGGCAAAAAAATCAAAGGACAGGAGTCCATAATTCATGAAAATCAAAACAATCAAAAAAGGTTTTACTTTAATTGAGGTTCTTGTCGTTGTTCTTATCATCGGCATTTTGGCGGCAATCGCGCTGCCGCAATACAGGAAATCCATTTTAAAGGCGGAAATTATAAGTTTATATCCTTTGGCAAAATCTCTTTCCCAACAAAAACAACTGCATCATATGTTTACAGGCAAATATGAAACGAATGTGGATAATTTAGATATAGATTTTCCATATACGGCTGTGAACATAGCTTATCCCGGCACAGAAAAAGAAACTCGCGTTTATACCTTAAAAAAATATTATATTATCGTTATGCCGGATTCTTTTGAAGTCCGTATAAAACCAATAAATCTTAATCCTTTTGTTTGGCTTGAAGTTTATATAAATATCGAGCCCGGGAAAAGTTATTGCGTAGCAGCCTCAAATAGTTTTGGCGCGGAAATTTGCCAAATACTCGGCGGGACAAATCCCGTGCCTTCTGGCAACCACGGAATATATCCGCTAGAAATATATACGCTCTCCAATAATTGATTGCTGAAATGATGTTGTCAGTTAGGATTTTAAGTTATTTTAAGCGTTTTAAAATTTCGTTTTTTGAGATTACGAGCTATAAACTTTAATTGCAAATAACATTAAATCCTTCGCCGCTGAAGCGGCAATCTCTTTACAAAAGAGAGAGAGCTCTTCTTTCACAGACAGCGGAGTAATTTATAATTTGCGCTCGGCGGAAATTATAATATTTTCTAACAAAAATGTTAAGGTTAACGGCCCTACGCCGCCCGGCACGGGGCTTAGCGCGCGCGCCTTTTTGGAAACTTCGTCATAATCAACGTCGCCGCAGTAAACACCGTTTTCATCCTCGTTTGTGCCGACGTCAACCACAACCGCGCCTTCTTTAATCATATCGGCCTTCAAAAAACGCGGCGAGCCTATGGCGCAGACGATTATGTCGCATCCGCAAAGCGACGCTTGAATATCTTTTGTTTTAGAATGCAGAATTTTAACCGTGGCGTTTTCGCAGGTCAGCATATGCGCCGCAGGTTTGCCGACGGTGGAACTCCGTCCTATAACCGCCGCTTCAACGCCGTTTAGAGGAATTTTATGATATTTTAAAAGTGCCATTACGGCTTTTGCCGTACAGGGCGCAAAGCCTTGCATATCGGCGATTTCTTTAGAAGATTTGCATAAAAAAAGCCTTCCGGTATTTAACGCGGAGGAGCCGTCAATATCTTTATCAGCGGGTATGCTTTGCCAAGTTTGCGGCGTGTCCAAATGTTTGGGCAAAGGTTTTGGAATTAGTACGGCGTCCGCGGTTTCGTCGTTTCGCAAATTGTTTAAAATTTCCAGCAAATCTTTTTGAGAAGTCGTTTGCGCGATTTCAATAAGCTCGGTTTGTATTAAAAATTTTTGCGCGGCTTCCATTTCCTTTTGTAAATAAAGATAAGAAGCATATCCGCCTTGCCAGCCTATGCCGACGAGTTTCAAAGGGCGTCCTAGTTTTTCTTGACAGCTTTGCGCTCTTTGGGCAAGAGTTTTGCGTATTTGAGCGCAAAGCGTTTTTCCTTCAAGTATCATGTTCATAAAAATATACATCCTTCTACTTAGAAATTTATAACCTAAAAAAATTAAAAGCCGTTAAATTACGCTTTTCTTCTTAGATAAATTCGGATATAGAACGTCTAAAAATTTATCAAGTTCCCCGTTTTGTATTTCCATATTTACGGCAAGGATATACAAACCGTTCTTAATAATATCCCGCCATCCTTCGGGCAATTTGACGGCGTCTTTAAAAGTCGTTATAAGCGGCAAATCGCCTCTCATAGAAACAAAATCGCGAATATTTTCAATACTGTAAGAAGCGTGGTCCGAAAAGCGCCAAACTTGTTTTAAATCAAGTCCCAGACGTTTGAGCGTGTTTTCAAAAGACTGCGGGTCACCTATAGCGGAAAAAACCGCCGCTGCGCCGTTTATTTTATCAAGCCCGATTTTTTCGCGCGAAGTCAGATCAAAAAAATAATCCAGTTTATGAATTGCGGTCAAAATTTCAATTTCGTCGTTGACTAAACGTATTTTGTCTTTAATGTCTTCAATATCCCGCGCGGAAACAAGATTGCTGTGAGTTATAACTATAAGATTTGCGCGTTTAAGAGCGCAGAGCGGCTCTCTAAGCATGCCGTAAGGAAGTAGCGCGCCGGAACTAAAAGGATTTGCCGCGTTAAGCAAAACTATATTCGCGTCGCGATTTAATTTATGATGTTGAAAGCCGTCGTCAAGCAGAATAATTTGGCTTTTAAATTGTTTTAGGGCTTCGTTTGCCGCAGAATATCTGTTTGCCGATACGAGTACGGGAATTTTGTCTTCGGCCAAAAGCTGACTCATCATATAAGGTTCGTCTCCCGTTTCGAGCCAATTATCCAATTCTTTATCAAATAAAACCGCAACGCCGCTTTTTTTCGCGCTTCTTTTATAACCGCGCGATACTACCGAAACGCGCACTCCCCTTTTTGCAAGTTCGCGCGCGCCAAGCATTACCGCCGTAGTCTTGCCCGTGCCGCCCGCGGCGATATTGCCTATACAAACCACGCGAGTGTTAACGGCAAGAGTTTTGAGCCATTTTTGTCTATAAGCAAATAAATTAATTTTTACCGCGCTCTGATATAAAAAAGAGGCGAGCCGCAAAATAAGCCTGCCTAAAACGTTTTTAAGCATTTTTTCTCTAATGTTTAGCAAATCCATAAAAATCACCAGTCCCCCGTCGCTGCGCGGCAAAAACGCCAAATCTCAAGCTTTGCGCCGGTACAAAACATAAAAATACCGCCCGACGATATTTAAATTATATCATTTATTACAGCACCAAGCCCCGCCGTTTAAAGCGGGGCTTTTGCTCTGCGTATTATATTTAGTTCTTAGAACCTGTATCCGATTTTTACTCCGCCTCCTATTCCTTTGCGCTTTCCCAGATACCCCTGCAGTCCGGCGTCAAATTTCCATATGCCCAAATCTTTGACATATCCGACCTCCGCCATCCCGGAGCCGCCTTTTATTGACGGACTGTCAACTGCCATAGCAGAAATTTCCGCGTCAATCGCTCCGTAAAATTCATATTCGTAAGCAAGCCCGCCGTAAAACGCGTCGGCCGAAAGCCTCTCTCCTAATACTATTTTCCCTGAAGCCGCTCTTTTGAAGTTAATCTCTTCTTCCGTAGGCAGTTCCGCGCTTTCGCCGTTCTGCGCCGCATAAAGGTATTTCGCATAAGAGTTCAGCTTTAAACTTTCGCCAACTTCGCTTATATATCCCGCGCCCATATGCCCGCCCCAGTAAGGCGCATTAGTATCGTAGCTTGCCGGCTGCCCCATACCTGCGGAACTAAAATCGCCTTTTGTAGTTCCTCCTCTTAAGGAAACCTCGCCGTAATAATTCTCATTTAAAGAAAGCCGCGATAAAAAGCCTAAACCGTAATATTGATTATTTCCTTTTCCTTTTATCGCGCCATTATAAGCGTCGTACCAATTCGCGCCAAATTCAATAGATCCGCCGTAAGTAAGATATGCGTCGTTTAGATTTATTACTTCCTCCGTTTTTGCAACGCCCGCTATTAAAGAGGTGTTTTTCAGGTTAATATGCGAACCGGTATTATAGCGCGTAAATCCGCCTTCAACTCCTGAAAAGAACGCGGCTCCGGATTTTTCCTGCGCGGATTTTACGGCGGATTCCACGCCTGCGCGCGCGACTAAATCGCCTATCTGAGCAATGCCGGCAACGGACGCCGCGCGTCCTTGGGCAAAAGCTTTTGTCTGCGGGTTCAGCGCTATGTCTGAAATAGTAGCCCTCAACTGACGATTATTTTCTATGGACAAATTATAATCATAAACCAATGTCAATCCTTGCACGGCAACTCCCTCTTTCTGTACAGGCTCGCCGGTAATTGTTGTCGCAGCGTCTATAAGCAAAATGCTCTCTCCCTTATTCAAAGCTTTCTTAGTTCCGCTTATGCCTAATTTGACGTCGGCGTTCGTTATGTCCGCAGTGCCGCTGACATCCAATATTTTGTCATTATTAACGATAGTATCAGGCAAAAGGAAATTAACCGTTGCGTTAACGGCGTTTAAACTGCCGACAGTTAAAGCAGTCGCGCTGTCGCTTATATTAAAACTGACGCCGCCGTTAATAGTTAAATCCGTAATAGCAATTTTATTACTTGTTCCGATTATATTAAAATGCGAATCGCTTAGGCTTAATTTACCTATTGTGCCGTAAATTCCTGAATCTTCGCGGTAAAAATTAAGCGTTGAATTTGAAACAA
>JAIRMX010000201.1 GCA_031258375.1 Elusimicrobiota bacterium
CAATTCTTGGAACATGATATTTATCAGCCTAACGCCAAACGGTTTCAGACTGCGGCTCCACGCCCTGCACTCCGTCGAAACAACATACCGCGCCGTCAAGCACGCGCAGAGAGCGTTCAACTTCTGCGGTAAAATCTACGTGTCCCGGAGTATCGATAATATTAAACTGGCAATCTTTCCACATACAATAAACGGCGGCCGAAGTAATCGTGATTCCGCGTTCTCTTTCCTGCTCCATCCAGTCGGTGGTAGTAGCCCCGTCGTGAACCTCGCCGATTTTATGAGTGCGTCCGGTATAATAAAGAATGCGTTCGGTAGTAGTGGTTTTGCCGGCGTCAATATGCGCGATAATCCCAATATTTCTAATTTTATTTAACGGATAAACTTTGGATTCTGCCATATTTCCCATCCCTTACCACTTAAAGTGCGCAAAAGCTCTGTTGGCTTCCGCCATTTTATGAGTATCTTCGCGTTTTTTAAAAGCGGTGCCTTCTTTTTTCGAACCCAAAAGAATTTCCTCAGCCAGTTTCTCGGCCATAGGGCGTCCTTTTCTGGACTGCGCCGCATTAAGCAGCCAGCGCATGGCTACCGAAGTACTTCGTATCGGTTTTACTTCAACCGGCACCTGATAAGTGGCTCCGCCGACACGGCGCGCTTTAACTTCGAGCAGGGGGCGCACGTTTTCTATACATTTAGTAAAAATTTCAAGCGGATCGGATTTTGTTTTTGATTTTATAATATCCATAGCTTCAAAAACAATTCTCTCGGCCGTAGATCTTTTCCCTTCAAAATTTATTTTATTTATAAATCTGGCCATAAGCACGGAATCGTACTTATAATCGGCAGGAGGCAGCGGCCTTCTGTCTCTGGGTCTTAAACCTTTTCTTGGCATATCTCGATTAATCTCCTTTTATTACTTGGCTGCTTTAGGGCGTTTTACTCCGTAAAGAGAACGTCCCTGCTTTCTGTTTTCAACTCCGCTGGCATCCAGCGCGCCGCGGATTATATGATATCTTACGCCCGGCAAATCTTTAACGCGGCCGCCGCGAACAAGCACAATGCTGTGTTCCTGCAAATTATGGCCAACGCCCGGAATGTACGCTGTAACTTCCATTTTGGAGGTTAACTTAACGCGGGCAACCTTTCTTAAGGCCGAATTAGGCTTCTTAGGGGTTGTCGTATATACGCGGGTGCATACGCCCCTTCTTTGGGGACATGAAACCAAGGCCGGAGATTTTGTTCTATATTCCGTTTTGGCTCTGCCGTATTTTATTAATTGGTTTACTGTCGGCATTTATTTTTCTCCTGTTACTTTTTGCTTTTCTCTTCAATTTCTTCGCTTATGTTTTTTGCTGATATACCCGTGCCTGCAGGGATAAGATGCCCTACGATGACGTTTTCTTTCAGACCTTCAAGCCTGTCGATTTGGCCTTTGATTGCGGCGTCCGTAAGAACTTTCGTCGTTTCTTGAAAGCTGGCCGCCGATATAAAAGATTCCGACGCCAATGAAGCTTTGCTTATACCGAGCAGAATTATTTCCGCGCGGGCAGGCTTTTTGCCCTTTCCGGCAAGCTTTTTGTTTTCTCTGTCAAACACTGATTTATTTACGATTTCGCCTTTTAAGAAAGAACTGTCGCCCGCATCCTGAATATGCACATTACTCAACATTTGACGCACGATAACTTCTATATGTTTATCGTTAATCGTAACGCCCTGCAAACGATACACTTCCTGTATTGCATTAAGCAGAAATTCCTGCACCTCTTTAATTCCTTTAACGCGCAGAACGTCATGCGGGTCTATGGCTCCGTCGGTAACGGCTTCCCCTACGGCAACTCTGTCGCCTTCGTAAACAACCAAATGTTTACCCTGCGGAATGCTGTAATGCTCTTCTTTGCTAATATCGTCGTTTCTGAGAACTACTTCTATAAGTCCTCTTGGAGACGTCTCAAGCTTTATCACGCCTTCAAATTCCGCAATAATAGCCGGATTTCTGGGTCTGCGGGCTTCAAAAAGCTCGGCAATTCTCGGCAGTCCGCCGGTAATATCTTTCGTTCCCCCGACTTCTTTTGCAATTTTTGCCAAAATATCGCCGGCTTGAACGCTGTCTCCGGATTCAACGAATAAAATAGTGTCTATGGGCAAAGGATACGTAAATTTTCCCTGTTTGCTTTCTATAACGACGCGCGGATTTTTTCTGCCCACTTTGCTGGCCGTAATTTTACGCTCTATTATGCCGGTTACTTTATTGCGTTCTTCCTGAAGAGTAATACCTTCTTGAACGTCAAGCAATTTAATGCTGCCGTTTGTTTCGGCGATAACCGGCAGCGAATGAGGATCCCACTCTGCCATTACGGTATCTTTCGCAACAACGCTTTTATCCGTTATATTAATGCGGGCGCCGTATTGTATTTTATATTCTTTAATCGTGCCGTTATCAGATTCCACAAATACGGCCCCGTTTCTGGAAACGCATATTTTATTGCCGAATCTATCGGTAATAATTTTTAAATCTTTAAACTTTGCTTTGCCGGAAGTCTCAGACACGGCTTGAGAACGGCTTAACACGCGCGAAGCCGCGCCGCCGATATGAAACGTTCTCAAAGTAAGCTGCGTGCCGGGCTCTCCTATTGACTGCGCGGCAATAATACCGACCGTATCGCCCTTCCTTGATAAATTTCCCGTGGCCAGATTTACGCCGTAACATTTTGCGCAAATACCGTACGAAGAGCGGCACGTAAGCACCGAACGCACGCGAATAGTTTCCACTTCGTATTTTTTAACATCGGCGGCCTGTTTGGCGGATATTATGTCGCCTTTATTTATAATAACTTTATCCTTGCCGTCAACTTTTACGATAGTGTCTTCCAAAGCGCAGCGGCCTAAAATGCGTTCTTCAAGCGGCTCAATAACTTCTTCGCCGCTCATCAGAGATTTTAATAAAACGCCGTCGGTAGTACAACAATCGTCCTCGGTAACCACTAAATTATGCCCGACGTCGACCAAACGACGCGTCAAATAACCGGCGTCGGCCGTTTTCAAGGCGGTATCGGACAAACCTTTGCGGCCGCCGTGCGTTGAAATAAAATATTCAAGCACGGAAAGACCTTCCCGGAAATTTGCGGTAATGGGAGATTCGATAATTTCACCCTGCCCGCCGGTAAGTTTCTTTTGCGGCTTTGCCATTAAACCCCTCATACCGGCTAATTGGCGTACCTGCTGCCTGCTGCCGCGCGCGCCCGAATTGGCCATAAGAAACACGCTGTTAAATTTTTGTTCTCCTTCTTTTACGGGCTTATTTTCAACGCTGCCCATTTCTTTAAACAATTCTTCGGCGACCTCGTCGGTAACTTTAGTCCAAATATCGATAACTTTATTATATCTTTCGCCTTCCGTGATAATTCCCTGTTCGGCCTGTTTTTGTATTGCTTTAACCTGTTTTTTGGCTTCGGCAACGCGTTTTTCTTTAGCCTGCGGAACAATCATATCGGCTATGGAAATTGAAAGACCGGATTTTGTGGCGTATTTGTAGCCGGTTTCCATGATTCTATCTAAAAGCTGAACCGTTTCATAGCGTCCGTATTTTGGGTTTTTATAACATTCGCTGACTATCGACGCCAATTCTTTTTTGCCTATGTCGCGGTTTTCATATTTCCAGTCTGCGGGCAGGATTTTATTGAAAATAATACGTCCTACGGAAGTAAAATCTTTCCACCCCGCAATTTTTTTGCCTTCATCTTCAAAGCCGGTAATTGAAGAAACTTTAATTTTAGCATGTAAAGACACTTTACCGTATTCGTAGGCAATAAGAGCGTCTTCCTCATCGGCAAAAACGGAACCTTCGCCGACGTCTCCTTCCTTTATTTTAGTCAAAAAGTTAATGCCTAAAACCATATCGTGAGACGGCGCGGCAATAGGCCTGCCCGACGCGGGAGACAAAATATTATTCGTCGCAAGCATTAAAGTGCGCGCTTCAATTTGCGCTTCAAGCGTAAGCGGCACGTGTACGGCCATTTGGTCGCCGTCAAAATCGGCGTTAAAAGCCGCGCAGGTTAAAGGATGCAGCTGTATTGCTTTACCTTCAATAAGCACGGGTTCAAAAGCTTGAATGCCCAGCCTATGCAATGTGGGAGCGCGGTTTAAAAGCACCGGGTGGTTTTTAGTTACCTTTTCTAATATATCCCAGATTTCGGGGCGGACGCGCTCAAGCATTTTTTTGGCGGCCTTTAACGTCACCCCTTCTTTTTTCATAAGTTCGCCGATAATAAACGGCTTAAAAAGCTCCAAAGCCATAAGCTTGGGCAACCCGCATTGATAAAGTTTAAGATTGGGACCTACGACTATAACCGAACGGCCGGAATAGTCGACGCGTTTTCCCAGCAGGTTTTGGCGGAAGCGGCCATGTTTGCCTTTAATAACGTCGGACAACGACTTCAGCGGTCTGCCGCCGGCTCCTATAAAGAATTTACCGCGCGCGCCGTTTTCAATAAGCGCGTCGACAGCTTCCTGCAGCAAACGTTTTTCATTGTAAATCATAACCTCCGGCGCGCGCAAAGATTCGATGTGTTTCAAACGGTTGTTGCGATTGATAATTCTTCTGTAAAGATCGTTTAAATCCGACGCGGCAAAACGTCCTCCGTCAAGTGGGACCAACGGGCGCAGATCCGGCGGGATTACCGGAAGAACGCTCATAATCATCCATTCCGGCCTATTGCCGGA
The DNA here is from genome assembly GCA_031258375.1 of Elusimicrobiota bacterium. Classification (GTDB taxonomy): domain Bacteria; phylum Elusimicrobiota; class Elusimicrobia; order Elusimicrobiales; family Elusimicrobiaceae; genus Proelusimicrobium. The sequence continues at coordinate 4,720 of JAIRMX010000201.1, forward strand.
TTCTTTAAATTCTTCCATCGTTTTTATTCGGCGTACAAGCTTTGTGCGCTCCATTTCGCTCTGAGTGTCTTTAAGTTGGACGTGAAGCTGCGGAATTTCTTTGTCGAAATCTATAAAAGAAAGAAGCGTCTTTATCGCCGGCGCGCCTATGCCCACTTTTAAACGGCTGCCATGCTTCTTTTTGGCTTCGCGCACCTGAGCGTCCGTTAGCAAATCTCCCTTTTTAAAATCCGTGCGACCGGTTACGGAATCTACCGTATCTTCCAAAACGACATAACTGGCATAATAAACCACCCGTTCAAGATCTGTTGTGCGCATGTCTAATAAAATGCCTATCCTTGACGGCGTTTTGCGCAGAAACCAAACATGAGACACGGGAACGGCCAATTCTATATGACCCATTCTTTCGCGGCGGACTTTAGATTCCGTTATTTCCACGCCGCATCTGTCGCAGCTCATACCTTTAAATTTAATCCAGCGATATTTACCGCAGGAACATTCATAATCTTTTATCGGCCCGAAAATACGCTCGCAGAAAAGCCCGTCCCTCTCCGGCTTAAGCGTGCGATAATTTATAGTTTCCGGCTTTTTAACTTCGCCGCTGGACCACGATACAATTTGTTCGGGACTGGCTATGCCTAATTTCATAGCATCAAAATCAAAAAAGTTGAGCTCGCCTAATTTTTTTGCTTTTTTCGTTATATTATTTGATAGATCAAACATTTTATCTCTCCACTATTTAGCTGCTGCTTTTTTTACTTTGGCTGAAGCTTCGACGTTTTTATTTTTGTGCTCTTTAAGTAATTCCACGCTCACGCCAAGCGCCTGTAATTCTTTAACTAAAACCTTAAACGATTCCGGCACGCCGGGCTGGGAAGGCATTTCGCCTTTAACTATAGCTTCGTACATTTTAGTTCTGCCGGTAAAATCATCGGATTTAACCGTCAAAAATTCTTGCAAAGTATAAGTTGCGCCGTATCCTTCTATAGCCCAAACTTCCATTTCCCCGAACCGTTGCCCGCCAAATTGCGCTTTTCCGCCTAGCGGCTGCCTTGTTATCAAACTATACGGACCGGTCGAGCGCGAATGCACTTTGTCTTCAACAAGATGGATAAGTTTCATTATGTACATATATCCTATCGTTACTTTCTCGGCAAAAGGTTCTCCCGTTCTGCCGTCATACAAAGTAATGCGGCAATAATCGTCCGGCAGATATTTTTCCGGCATGCCTTTTTTACGCAAAACGTCCTTTGCTTTTTGTACCTGCGCCTTAACTTCTTCTTCCGTCGGGCCGTCAAATACCGGCGTTGCGGTATGTATATCTAAATGATGAGCCGCCCAGCCGAGCATGGTTTCAAACAGCTGCCCGACATTCATACGGGAGGGAATACCCAGCGGAGAGAGAACGACGTCAAGCGGCGTGCCGTCGGGCAAGAAGGGCATATCTTCCTCGGGCAGAATTTTTGCGACCACGCCTTTATTTCCGTGTCTGCCGGATAGTTTATCGCCGACCTGCACTTTGCGTTTGGAAGCAATAAAAACTTTCACGGATTTATTGACTGTAACGGCCAATTCGTCCCCTTGCGAAGAAAATGCTTTCTCCCTTTCATATTGTTCGAGAATACGCTTTTCAAGAAGTTTATAAAGATTTACAAGCAATTCTTCTTCTTTCTTTAAGTCTCCGGCTTTATTGACGGTTTCTTTTAAATGTTCCAGCGCGCGTTTCTTCTGTTCCTTTAAAGCCGCCAGATTGGCGTCTTTCTCCGTTTCAAGCGCTTTAAGCTTTGTTTTTTCTTCAAGTTTTGTAAGTTTTTCTTTGCGGACAAAAACGCGGGTTCCTATAACTTTGCCGGTAGTGCCGGGAGGAACGCGCAAAGAAGCGTCCACGACGTCGTCGGCTTTTTTGCCGAAAATTACTTTTAACAATCTCTCTTCCGGCGTAAGCTGCTGCTCTCCTTTAGGAGTCACCTTGCCGACCAAAATATCGCCCGGACCCACGACGGTTGAAGGAATAATAATTCCATCATCGTCAAGATGAGATAAAGCGTCCGTACCGATATTTGGAATATCGCGCGTAATTTCTTCTGCGCCAAGTTTGGTATTGCGCGCGTCCGTAGAAAATTCATGCAAATGTATCGACGTTAAAATATCTTCTTTTACAAGCCTGTTGGATATTAGAATAGCGTCTTCATAATTATATCCTTCCCAGCTCATAAAACCCACGAGCAAATTTCGTCCCAACGCCAAAATACCGTCCTGCATAGCCGGTCCGTCAACTAAAACCTGCCCCGCTTTTACGCTGTCGCCCGTTTGTACAAGAGGCTTATGATTAATGCAGGTATCCTGATTTGAGCGTTTATATTTCGTAAGTTCGTAAATATCAATCTTGCCGCCTTTATCCGGAGCTATCGCTATAATATCTGCCGAAACAAAAATAACTTTTCCGGATTGCCTCGCTACCATCGAAGAGCCGGAATCTCTCGCAACGGCGTCTTCAATACCCGTACCTACCAAAGGCGCGTCCGTAAGTAAAAGAGGAACCGCTTGTCTTTGCATGTTGCAACCCATCAACGCGCGGTTAGCGTCGTCATGTTCAAGGAAAGGAATTAATGCCGCCGAAACGCTTATAACCTGCAAAGGCGAAATATCCATATAATCAACTTCCGAAGGCGCAGCTATAGGATAGTCCGAACGCAGACGACAGGCTATTTGCTCAGTGCCGAATTTCCCGTCCGCCGTGACGGGAGTATTTGACTGAGCTACCATATAATCGTCTTCAATATCCGCCGTTAAATATTCGACTTTATCCGTTACTTTTCCTTTATTTGCTTTCCTAAAAGGCGACTCCAGCAAACCGTAATGATTCACGCGGGAATAACAGGCCAAAGAAGTAATAAGACCGATATTCGGTCCTTCCGGCGTTTCAATGGGACATAAACGCCCGTAATGCGTATGATGAACGTCGCGCACTTCAAAGCCTGCGCGCTTTCTGTTTAAGCCGCCGGGCCCGAGCGCGGATAAACGACGCTTATGCGTTAATTCCGAAAGAGGATTAATCTGATCCATAAACTGCGAAAGCTGCGAAGTGCCAAAAAATTTCCTTATAATAGCGGCGACAGGCTGAGCATTAACCAAAGCGCGGGGAGTAGGCCTTTCACCCGAAATTTCTCTATTCATTCTATCGCGCACCGTTTTAGCCATTTGCGAAAGCCCGACACGTATTTGATTTTCTAAAAGTTCGCCTATGCCACGCACGCGGCGGTTGCCTAAATGATCAATATCGTCCGTTTTAAAATCTATGGAAGCGCCGTATTTCTCGGCAATATATTCTTCGCCGGCGTTTAAAGCGAGCAAGTATTGAACGGTGACAAAAATATCTTCATAAGCCAATGTTCTGCGTTTCTCGGCAGGTTTATTGAATTTATGAAATTTTTCTTTACTTAAAGCCGTAAAAAAAGATTCAAATTTTTTATTTACTTTGTAGCGGCCTACGTAACTCAAGTCGTAGCGTTTTATATTATTGAATAAAAGGCTCTCGAGAAATTGTTCGGCCTGTTCTTTAACTATGAAATCCTGCCCTCTTAAGCGCTTATAAATTTCAAACTGCGCTTCTTTGGCGGATTTTACCTCTTCTTTTTTAGCCTCTAAAGTCGTAAGAATGCCGGGGTTATCCTGACGGGGATTTCCGGAAAGAACTTTAACTTTTTTTATTTTCTTTTCGATTAAAATCTTAAAAGTTTTATCGTCTAAAGGAGTTGCGGCTTTGTCGTCCAAATTCCAAATAACTTCGCCGGTAGCGGAGTCAATAATATCTTCGGCAATGTAGCGGCCCACCAAATTATCAATATCGCTCAGCTTCACGTCAATGTCTTCCGTATTATAAAAAGTCTGCAAAATGGCGGAATTAGTTTCAAGCCCGCAGGCGCGTAAAAAAGTTGTTGCCAAGACTTTTTTCTTTCTATCGATACGCACCCATAAAACGTTCGCCAAATCAAACTGGAATTCCACCCATGCGCCTCTATACGGAATAATGCGCGCTACGTAAAGTTTTTTGCCCAAAGTGGATTGCTTTTTTTCTTCGTCTTCTTCAAAAATAATGCCCGGCGAACGATGCAGCTGCGAAACGACGACGCGTTCGGCGCCGTTGAAAACGAAACAACCGGCGTCGGTCATAAGCGGCAATTCGCAAAGCGCTATATCCTCTTCCTTAACTTCCTTCAGCGCGCCGTTTCTCTGTTTTATATAAAGCCTCAGCCACGCTTTAAGCGGGGCGGAATAAGTACCGTCTTTAACGGTGGCTTCGTTTGCGGTGGCGTACTTTGGCGCAGCCAAATCATATCTGACGAATTCAAGCTTCATACTGCCGTCCGGAGCTTCTATTGGAAATACGTCTTCAAAAGCGGCTTGGAGTCCTTTTAATTCTCTTTTGGCGGGTTCGGTATCCAACTGTAAAAAATCCGCAAATGACCGGCGCTGCATTTCAAGTAAATCCGGTAGAGGCAGCTTAGTTTTTATTTTGCCGAAGTTCAATTGTTTCATGTTTAAATTCCTTCGCTTATTTTATATTTTCAATCCATACAACCTGTTTAATCCACGATATATAAGTAATATATAGTAAATTCAACAGATTGCACGCGGCTTGCACGCGACATCCAAGCCTGCCGTCAATTTTTTAACGGCAGGCTTGAATAATCAATAATTTTTATTTGAGTTCTACGGTGCCGCCCGCTTCGGTAATTTTCTTTTTAAGTTCTTCAGCCTCGGCTTTTGCAACGTTTTCTTTCACGGTTTTAGGAGCGCCGTCAACTAAATCCTTAGCTTCTTTGAGGCCTAGTCCTGTAACTTCGCGAACGACTTTGATTACGCCGATTTTCTTTGTCGCGTCAACTGCGGAAAGAACAACGTTAAATTCCGTTTTTTCTTCGTCCGCGCCTGCCGCCGCGCCGCCTGCGGCGGGAGCTGCCGCAACCGCCGCTACCGGAGCCGCCGCTTTAACGCCAAATTTTTCTTCTACTGCTTTTACGAACTCCGAGAGTTCTAATACCGTCATCTCCGCAATTGCGGAGAGCAATTCTTCTTTTGCTATCTTCGCCATTATTACTTTCCTTTTATTATTTGAGTAGCTGCGCTTCTGCCAAGGCCGAGCCTTAGCCCGCGCATTTATCCCGAAGGGCTACTACCGCTCTAAGGCGGGTTTGACCTGCATTTTACTTTTTGCCGTTCTCGACGGCTTTAAGCACATACGCAAAGTCTCTGACAGGAGCCTGCAATACTTGGGCTGATTGCGCGACTATTCCGTAAAGCGCGCCGGCCAGTTTGCCGAGGTTCTCTTCCCTGCTGCCAAGCGTGGCAAGCAATTTAACCTGAGCTTCACCGTACCATGTCCCTTCGGTAAAACCTGCTCTTATCCTAAAGGTCTCGTTCGCTTTGCCGAATTCCGTCAGACTTTTTGCTGACAAAGCAATATCGCCGTTTTCTTTAAGAATGGCAACAGCCGTCGGCCCTTTTAAAAGGGCGGCGTCAACGCCTTCTATGCCCGCATCTTTAAGGGCGAATTCAAGTATTGAATTCCTTTCAACCCGGAATTTACACTTCGCCGCGGAAAGTTTCTCCCTAAGCGCCGTGATATCCCGGAATTTCAGCCCCTGATATGCGGTAAAGAAAATGCCGGCGGATTGTTTCAATTCTTCGGCAAGACTTTGCGACCTTTCTTTTTTTTGTTCTTTGGTCAAGTTCATACTTTATTTTATTTCGAAACCTTTGCATCGTTAATTGTCGGAAATTAAAATTTCACAAGAAAAAACGACGGCTAAAGACACCGCCCTCAAACTGAATAGTTAAAGGGATATCTAAAGCTGCTTCGAAAATTTGTTTTTACGTCTATAGAATTATTTTATCAATTAAACCTGCCTTTTGCAAGTCTTTTTTTGCAATGTCTTATCCGCAGGTTTAAATATATTATAACAAAACTATTTATTAAAAGCAACTGCGTGTTTTGCGCGTGGTCTTGTTGCACAATTAGGTAAAGAAGCTGCCCAAAGCACAACATAAACCATAACAGCACTCCAGCTATTCTCTAAACTGCGTATTTTGGCAACCCCAGCTTGTTAAATCTATTTATTAAACTTGCCCTTATACACTGTTCCCTATACTGCCCCTCTTCTCTGCGAGATTTTAGACTGCTCCCAAATATCCTCTTTAATCGGTAAAAGCTGTT
>JAIRMX010000218.1 GCA_031258375.1 Elusimicrobiota bacterium
GAAAAAAATGGTGGCGAAGAAAAAAGCAAAAAAGGCCGCGAAAAAACCGGCCAAGAAAAAAGCGGCGAAGAAAAGAAAATAGTTTTTAGAAAATTGAGCCGCCCGGAATTTGTGCCGGGCGGCTCCAAGCAATTTAGGGGGAAAAAAATGGCTAAGACTAAAACATTAAGCAAAGCAAAGCAGACCAGCTATGAAGCGCAGGGCGATAAGCGTTTCTATTTTTGCAACGGACAGATCGTTTCCAATCTAAACGAACTGCCGGGGGTTCTGCGCAGCATAGACGACGGCACTTACGGCTACCACGTCAATTCCGCCAAGAATGACATTTCTACCTGGGTCAGCAATGTTTTCCTAAAAGGAGACCTTTCGCTGAAAATATCCAGGGCGAAAAACCGCAGCAATATGGCGGATGTGATCGAGAAAGCTCTGCGCTAAGCGCGGCAAAGACGATGGATAGTGTATAATAACCCTGAGGCTTTTCTAGGCCGCGGGGTTATTTGTCTATAGGAGGCGTTTATGGTAAGAGTTTCCGTGGTTGTGCCGACTATGAACGAGGAAAAATATCTGGCGCCGTGCCTGAATTCTCTGAAAAATCAAACTTATAAAGATTTTGAGATTGTGGCGATCGACGCCAGCGCGGATTCGACTCCGCGGCTTTGCGCGGAAGCCGGCTGGAAAGTCGTGAAACAGGCAAGCAAAGGCATTGCGCTGGCCCGCGCCGAAGGTTTTGCCGCGGCGACCGGCGAGGTGATCGCCTGCACCGACGCGGACACCGCTCCGGATCCAGACTGGGTGGAGCGCGTCGCCAAAAATTTTGAAAACGACAAAGTGGTCTGCGTTTACGGCCCGGTATATTTGCGCGATTGTCAGCCGGCGCTAAAAATGCTCGCCGCTTTTTTTTACAACGCGGTTTTTTTGAATTTGAGCCGGCTGATCCGCCGCGACAATGTTTCCGGCCAGAATTTTGCCGTGCGCAAAACCGCCTATGACGCGGTCGGCGGTTTCCGCGCCGAGCTGGTCACGGCCGAGGATGTGGATCTGGGTTTGCGCTTGCGCAAACTGGGCAAAATCGTCTATGACAAAAAAATGGCCGTGCGCACTTCCGCGCGCCGTCTGCTGGCGGAAGGCCCGCTGCATTTTATCGGGCATAATATTCTAAATTTTCTAAGGATCACTCTGACCGGCAAGGCCAGCAAAAACTTTAAGCCGATTAGATAAATAGCGGCGCGGTCAATCTTTGAATTTATAATTTTGACAGATTATTAAAACAGAGTAGAAACAAAAATAGTGAAAGGCAATCAATAAATGGGGGAATACATTTACATTGTTCAAGCCTTGTTAGAGCCCTCAAAATGTAAAATCGGCAAGACTAATGACTTGTCACGGCGATTAAAAGAATATAATAATATGACCGGCAAGTCCAAAGAAAATATTTATAAGTATTTATTCACTTGCGAAGTAAAAAATATGACCCAATTGGAAAATGCTATTAAAATGAATTTTTCTGTTCTTCGCGAAGAAAAAAGCAAGGAAATTTATTTTTTCAACGCCGCCTTGTTTAAGAATTATGTCAAATTTATTAAATCTCACAAAATGTTTGTAAAAGAAATATTTATTAAAACAGACGAGAAAAAGCAAATGGTTAAGATAGTGAAGAAAACTACTCCGTCTCTTGAGGAAAGAGGATTGTCGCCTAAAGATGTAATGCAAAAGGCAAAGAGAGTGGATAATGACGAATTTTATACCAGATATGAGGACGTTGAAAAAGAACTGTCAATGTATAATAAAAGAATTTGGAAAAATAAAACCGTGTTTTGTAACTGTGATGACCCTGTTGATGAAGATAATGAAAGAAATACCTCGGCGTTTGCTTTATATTTTATGCATCACTTCGCTGAAATTGGCTTAAAGAAATTAGTATGTATCCATTATAGCGGCGTGGTGGATTTGTTCAATCAGGGAGCCAAAGGTTATATATTTACAAAAGACGGTTTCCGGGAATTAAAAGCATATCCAGACGGCTATACCGGTAGTTTTGACCACCCTCTTTCATTAAAAATTCTTAATGAGGATGCTGATATTGTATGCACGAACCCGCCATTTTCAAGGGCAATAGACTATTGGAACACCACTATTAAAAGCGGAAAAAAGTTTTTAATTATATCTAACATCTCAAATGCTATAAATACGGCATATATTCCATATTTCAAAAATAATCAGGTATGGGCTGGATTTAATGAAGTAGATTGGTTTTTAACGCCTAAAAAAGAGCTTACCAGAGCGGCAGGTTATTGGTTTACAAATATTCCTATAAAAAATAGGCCAAAATATAAGCAATTAAAAATAATCCCGTTGAAAGCAATACCCGAAAAGTATAAAAAATATGACGACTTAGAAATATTATTAGTCGACAATTGCTTTATTCCGAATGACTATAAAAAACCTTTTGCCGTATCTGCTCGGCCGATCTTGAACGGTTTATTGGAAAAGGGGTATAAAATAGTGCAAGAGAAAAGATATGAACCCTGTATAAACGGTAAATTGGGATTTGCAAGAGTATTGGTACAGAAAATATAAATACGGTATAAAAAGTGGTTTTATTTGGGTGTGTCAAGGCATAAGCGCCTTAAACT
>JAIRMX010000224.1 GCA_031258375.1 Elusimicrobiota bacterium
AATCCTAATATATAATTTATTCATCGTCTTCCCTCATAAAAATATCTCCTTGTTAGATTGGAAATATTACCTATATTTATTTAATTTTAAAATAAATAGCCGCATTTGTACATTACCCTGTAAGATATCAGTAGATATTGGACATTTTGTAAATTTTTAAATACTGATTAGGAGTCATAAAGTTTATGACTTGATGAACCTTACAATTATTATACCAATTAACATATATTTCAAGTTGTTTATCAAACTCTTCTTTGTCCCCTAAAAGTTCCCAGTTATTGTAGATAAACTGTTCTTTTATAGTTCTATTGAACCGTTCAATATCGGCATTACTTTTGGGACTTCCAGCGTAGTTATGGTAATGGATTATATCCTTTTCTCAAACTCGCCTCCATTGTCCGTTTGGACGCGCTCTACTCGAAAAGGCGCGTTATTTTTAACTTCTTCAATGAAGTTTTTAGCTTGTAAGCTGTTAAGCGTATTAGTTGTTTTGACAAATGCGAAGCGGCTTTTTAGGTCTATTGCGGTTATTAGGTATTTGTACCCGCCGTTAAATCTTATTTTAATGCTGTCCGTTTGTAAAAGTTCGCCTGGGGATTGCGGTTTATATTCCTTGATACGCAGTCTATGCCTGACTTGTTTAAAGTTCTGTAATATTTGTCCTGTTTTAACGCTTAAGCGCACTTTACTGCGCAAAGAGATTTTGCCTTGAGATTTTAGTTTTTTTACAAATATTTTAATCGCCTATAATTATACTATATTGAAAAACTTATGTATCGCTTGCGAAGTTTTGTCCAAATGTTTCTTTGCCAACGCGGGGAAAACGCCTACCCAAAAAGTGTTGTTCATTATAAAATCCGTGTTTGGCAGCATTTTGTAATGCTTCTCCGTCAATTCTTTTGAATTTATCAAACCGGAATTTATTATCCTTAATTTTATATCGTCTGCCGTAAATTGGGGCTGTCTCAAAATATTGCCCGCAAAAAGCTGCCTTGTGCCTATGCCGTTATTTTCAAGATATTCAACAAGCCGCTGCTTGTTAAATTTGTCGTTTGGTTTGACGGAAATTAAAAACCCAAACCACGAAGGCTTAACGTTTTGCGGTATAACCGGCAGAATTAAATAATCCCGCAAATCGCTTAATTTTTCCATCAGATAATTTGCGTTTTCCGCTCGTTTTTCTAAAAATTGCGGTAATTTTTTAAGTTGGGAAAGGCCGAGCGCGGCCTGCCAGTCCGTAATTTTTAAGTTATAGCCAATGTGAGAATATGTATATTTGTGGTCATAACCAAAAGGTAAATTGCCAAGCTGCATATTAAAGCGGTTTTTACATGTGTTATCAACGCCGGGTTTGCACCAACAGTCGCGTCCCCAGTCCCTGAAAGACATAATTATTTTATAAAGCTGCGCGTCATTTGTACACACGGCCCCGCCTTCGCCCATAGTTATGTGATGAGCGGGATAAAAACTGAAAGTCCCTATATGACCTATTGTGCCGGTTTTTTTATTTTTATATTCCGCGCCCAAAGCGTCGCAAGAATCCTCTATAAGCCACAAATTATATTTTTTGCATATTTCCGTTATCGCGTCTAAATCAAAAGTATTGCCTAAAGTGTGCGCTATAAAAATCGCTTTGGTTTTTTGGCTTAATGCCCTTTCTATTTGTTTAGCGTCAATGTTATATGTTCCGATTTCGCAGTCAACGAAAACCGGCACAAGCCCGTTTTGCACTATAGGGTTTACCGTAGTTGGAAATCCGGCCGCGACGGTTATTACTTCATCGCCTTTTTTCAGCCGTTTGTCGCCGAGTTTGTGGGAAGTTAAAGCCGTAAGCGCAAGTAAATTAGCAGAAGAGCCGGAGTTTGTGGTAAGCGCGTATTTTGCTCCGGTATAGGCCGCAAATTGTTTTTCAAACTCGTCGTTAAAACGGCCTGCCGTAAGCCACATATCAAGCGAGGCTTCAATCATGGCTTGCAAATCTTCGCCGTCCAAAACTTTGCCGGAAGCCGGGATATATTCTAATTCTTTTTTATTTGCCTGCGCCGCCGCAAAATACTCCAAAGCGGCTTTTTTTACTTTTTCTCTTAAATTTTCTTCCATTTCAAAATTCCTTTTTAAATATTTTATTAAATTTTTAACCTGTGGGCTTTTTTTATCGTTTTTATTTGTTCCGATGGAATATCAATCTGTTTTGCTATTTTATCCCATTGCGATACCGCGTTTATAACCTCTTCTATTATTTCATCGGCTTTTTTTACGCCCATAGCTTGTGCCACCTTCATAAAATCATTTTTTACAAAATTATCCCGTTTGCCGTTTATGCTGAGCTGATGCTGCGAGGTGTGTTGCCTCAAAGGATTATAGGCATAAACCATATCGTAAGCCGGAGCCAAGCTCCAAGCCCCGGTTTTATCCATTATAAAAGAAAAATTTTTAGTATGATCGTCCTGATTGCGGGCGGACGCGTTAAATATCATTCGTCGATAAATTTGTTCCGCGGCGTTATATGGCAATTTTAAAGAACGAATCGTTTGAAAAATTTGTTCGTAAGAATAAGCGCCGGAGGCGTTGAAATCAAAATGTTCTAACGCGCAAAGAGTTTGGGTATGCAATTTTTCCGCGTTGCCGACGCGGTCAAAGCGACGCGTCATAAAATGGAATCTACCGTTTTCTTCAAAAAGGCGGGACTGCGACATTTCAATCTTGCATAAAACCGCCATCTTATAATACGCATATTCTATGCGTCCAAAATGCTCAATATTATCCAAAGTTTTATCTTCTACCGCGTCAAGTTTTAAGAGCCAATGCGAAAAACCTTTGGGAGCGGCGGCCTGCCCGCTGCGGACTTCCCTAGTTTTTTCATTATAAGCGATAACGGCTTTTGCGCGGGCGCCGCCTGCGGAAGTTCCCACTTTAATAATTTGCGACAAAGCCTCGTTATCTTTAGACGTAAACTTTGTTGTTTGCGATAAGATTTTATTTGCGGCAAATATCAATTCTTCAAGTTCTATTTTAGAAGAAGTATTTTGGATAATTTTTTGCGCAGGCTCAAATTCAAGCGCGCCCATAGAGCGTTTGCCCTGATATAATAATCTCTCCACAGAGTTGTAAGAATCGGGAGCGCGCCCTTGTCTGGCAAGCCACTCGTTAATCAATGCATTTCCAAATTTATCCGGCAGGGAATCCAAAAGAAGGCCGGGCAAGCCTTTAAAAGTTTTCTTATTAAGCTCCGCAAAAGAATAGATTCTGTCAGCCGCAAGCGGCATTTTTATGGGGGCAATATTTAGTCCCTTTTGGATAAATTTTTGCTCGTATTCAAAGCTGGCAACGCCGCTTGCGGCGTCCCAGGAAAGCACCCCGACCAAGTTATCCCAAAGTTTCACATTGGCAAAATTTATCATTTTGGTTTGTCAATATTCGTCCGAGACGCGCGAATCCTTTTTTCGCCGTAAAGTTTTGCAATTTGCAAAGGGCTTACTTGTGCGGCTTCAATAAAATAATTTAGTAATTCCAGCTTCTCAAGCGCGCGCAGCAATTTAACAAACGAGCTTATAGTTCCAATACCTGTATTTTCAATTTCGCTTATTGTTATGCGCGATAAACCGGATAGTTCCCCAAGCTTCGCCTGCGTGATATTTTTATTGAGGCGCATTTGTTTGAGCTGCTGCCCAAGATTTTGCAAAACAGCTTTATCGCTCATTGAATAATTAAATTTAATATTTTCTTTAAACATAAAATAAGCTTATAATATTTTTATTGTTTTGTAAATACTTTTAATGTATACATTTTTTTGCATTATCCTATATTTTTAGCTTTAATGCAAACAAAAATTATCATAATTATATTAAGCAGAGTAAAAATAAATTTGGATCTGTGCTTAGAAGTAAGCGGGCGGGGGTGCAGAAAAAATTTCTGGCAAATAAATTCAGAAATTAAGTATTATATCTAAAAGGGGTTAGACCTTTATGAGCTTATTTACAGGGCCTGCGATATAAAGAATTCTTACGTTGGGATAGGATTAGAGGTGACATATCGGATATACAGCAAAGTCAGATAAGAATAAACAAATCGTATAATTTATCAAAAAGAATGAAAAAACAAAAAGAGCAATTGAAAAGTCGTAGCAAACAGTATGCAATACTTAAAAATGTAGTATAGTAATAAATAAGCAATAAGAACGAAGGAGAAATGCTTGCAAATGTAAGTTGTAAAAGACTTATAAAAATTTGATTCTGTTTTTGGAATCTTGTGAAGAACAGGGAGAGCTTTTGAGAACTCAAAGGCACTCTTCAAGTCCAAATACAGCTCGTTATTAGGCGCACAATGTCAAAACTGATCCT
>JAIRMX010000119.1 GCA_031258375.1 Elusimicrobiota bacterium
TGGAATCCCATATATTCTGCGGCATGTGCTATCAGTGCCGCAACGACCAGCGCCACGTCTGCTCCAACTTAAAAATTTTAGGCATTGACACGCAGGGCGGCTTTGCCGAATATGCGGCCATACCGGCGCGCTGCGCGTGGAAGCACAGCGACGATTCTTTAAAAGACATCGGCTCCGTCATGGAACCTTTGGGTAATGCCGTTTTTGCAACGCTGGTTGAAGATATTGTGGGCAAATCGGTTTTTATTTCCGGACTTGGCCCGCAGGGGCTTTTTGCCGCGCAGATAGCAAAAGCCTGCGGCGCTTCTCACGTTATTGCGACGGAGACTTCGCAATTCCGCAAAGATTTAGGCTACAAAATGGGCGCGGATATTATCATAGACCCCGCGGAGCCGGACGCCCTCAAGAAAATAGTTGAAGCCGGCGGCGAGGCCAGCGGAATTGATATCGTTATAGAAATGTCCGGCAACGCGGCGGCCATTAACGCCGCGCTTAAGGCCGTAAAACCGGCGGGCAAGTTTATCGCCTTCGGCCTGCCAAAGGGCGATATTTCATTGGATTACGGCAACCAAATCGTCTTCAAAGCCGTAGACGTAAAAGGCATTACCGGGCGCGAAGTTTTCAGAAGCTGGTACAAAATGGAAAGCCTTTTAAAAAGCAAAGCCATAGACCCGCGTCCCGTCATCACGCATACGTTTAAAATGAAGGATTTTAAAAGAGCTTTTGAAGTTGCGAGCGACCCCAAAAAAGAATGCGGTAAAATTATTTTGTTGCCGTAATTTAAAGGAGAAAAAAGATAAAATAAATAAAAATTAAAAAATTTTAAGATTATTTGTAGGAAGCGCGGATAAAAAAGTCCGCGCATGCTGGATAAGATGAGAATCTTATAAGGCATAATGAGGTCCACAGATAATCGTTTGCTTTACCTGTCCCAGTTTGGGACAGGTAAGCGGCGATTACACGGGTTACCTCATTAGCCTAAAAATCGCCGCTTTTTTATTAGCTTGTTATTGCGACAAAAACGGAAACAAGCCAATAAAAAAATAAAATAGATACCGGATAAAAATATTCTGGTATGGCAAAAAAGAGGAAATAGTATGAAAAACAGTAAAAACAAAAAAGGCTTTACTCTGATAGAACTTCTTGTTGTCGTTCTTATCATCGGTATACTTGCCGCTATTGCGCTGCCGCAATATCAGTTAGCCGTAGAAAGGGCAAGGGCTGCGCAAGCTCTGATAATGCTAAAGGCCATAGGACAAGCGAATCAAAGGCATTGGTTGGCGACCGGTTCTTGTACAAAAGATATGAGAGATCTTGACATAAATATTAAGAACGGAACAGTCATACAAGCCGCGCATAACTATATTCACATAACCGACGGGTGTTTCACATATGAAACAAGCTCATGCTCAAGTGACGGGAAAGGAAGTTTATCCCAAGTCTTTTATGGAGGAGGAAATTGCTCTAAATATTGCTTGGAATACAGAGACATTACGAATATTGTTTGTATCTCAAGTTCCGGCTCGGCAAAATGGAACAGCGTTTGCCAAAGTTTAGGCAATAAAGCGATCCCGACGCTTGAACCAGGTGAATATTGTAATAATACAGTAGCAAAATGCTGGCTCATACAACTTTAATTCCCTTTCTACCGACCCTATTTATGAAATTATAATTGTGCACTAATTTTATATAATAAGTTAATAGGCAGTTTAGCCATAAAATATAAATTCAGGGATAAAAAATGAAAAGATTAGAATTTTTAAAACAGGAAGTTGAAACGCTTAAGACTGAAAGCCGTTTTATCCAACCGCATGTTTTGCATACCGCGCAGGACGCCGTGTGCAATATAGACGGCAAAGAGGTCATTAACCTGACTTCCAACAACTACCTCTGCCTCACGACACACCCCAAAGTCAAAGCCGCGGCCGTTAAAGCCACAGAGGACTGGGGCATAGGCACCGCCGCCGTGCGCACGATAATCGGCACCACAACCATGCACGAGGAACTGGAAAGAAAACTGGCCGGCTTTAAAGGAACTCAGGCCGCCCTGGTAATCCAATCCGGCTTTACTTCCAATACGGCCACCTGTCAAAGCCTTATGACTTCGCCCGAAGACGTTTTAATTTCCGACGAGCTTAACCACGCCTCCATAATAGACGGCGGAAGACTGGCAAAAGCCAAAAAGAAAATTTATCGGCACAGCGATATGAAACATCTCTTTGAAATTCTAAACGACCCCGAAGTTCGCAAAGCCCGCCGCAAAATGCTTGTTACCGACGGCGTGTTCAGCATGGACGGCGATATTGCAAACCTGCCGGATATTGTGGAGCTATGCGAAAAAAACGACGTTATTATTATGGTTGACGACGCGCACGCAAGCGGCGTTATAGGCGAGCAGGGGCGCGGAACAGTAGCTCATTTCAACCTTAAAGGTAAAGTTGATATTCAAATAGGCACGCTTTCAAAAGCCTTTGCGACTATCGGCGGATACGTTGCCGGTACAAGTGCTTTAAAAGAATATATGCAGTCCGTTGCGCGGCCGTTTTTATTTTCCAGCGCGCATCCGCCAAGCGTAATTGCGACTTGTCTTGCGGGTTTAGACGTGCTTTATAATGAACCGCAGCTCCTTAAAAAACTCTGGGATAATACGAAGTTTTTTAAAGAAGAGCTTAAAAAAGCCGGCTTTGACACGGGCCGCAGCGAAACGCCTATAACGCCCGTAATGGTGGGCGATACGAAAAAAGCCAAAGATTTAAGCGCAATGCTTTTTGAGGAAGGCGTTTTTGCTTTGGCAATAGGCTTCCCGACGGTGGCGCCGGGCAAGGAACGCCTGCGCACTATCGTCACTGCCGGACATGAAATTAAAGACCTTGAAAAGGCCGCCGCCGCCTTTAAAAAATGCGGCAAAGCGCTGGGTATTATTTAATATGGAATTTTGTTTAAAACGAATAATACATATCACGGCGTTATGCGCCGTGATATTATTATTTATAGCTTGTAAGGAAAAAGAGATTGAAAGAAATAACTCTAAAATAAAAGTAGCCGTTTCCGGCTACCTGCCTTATACTTTGGCAAAAAGTATTTTTGCCGATACCGCCGAAATTCAAATGCTTATGCCGCCCGCCGCAGGAGTGCATAGTTTTGAGCCTTCTCCCAAAAACGCTTTGCAAATCAAAAACGCCGATTTCTTTTTTTATATAAGCGACAGAATTGAGCCTTGGGCAAAATCATTATCCGACGGCGTGGGTACTATCGGCATCGCTTTAGCTTATAATTTGCCCGATATAAATCCAAAAGACCCGCATTATTGGATGTCTTTTCAAAATGCTGCCGCTATGGCCGGCAATATGGCGTTTATTACAAGCGAAAAGTTTCCGCAGTTAAAGCCGGTAATTCTCGGCAATGCGGACAGATTTGAAAATGAAATGCAATTGCTTGATAAACTTTACAAACAACTTCTTTCAAATTGTAAAACGCGCGATATTTATCATATCGGACATAACGCTTTCGGGTATATCGCGCGTAAATATAATTTAAATTTCCAGCCGCTTAACGGTTCGCTTTCGGAAAGCGAGCCTGCCGCCGCGCAAATGGCAAATATGATAAAAGAAATAAAAGATAAAAAAACGGATTACATTTTCAGCGAAAAAATTATAAACCCAAAGCTTGCCTCCGTTATAGCCGCGGAGTCCGGCGCGAAAATTTTAAATCTCTACGCCGTTGAAGACATAACAAAAGAAGAATTTGAAAAAGAAACTTCCTATACGCAATTTATGATGATGAACCTTGAAAATCTCGTCAAAGGTTTAGCTTGCAATTAATCTGTATTTATATTATAATATTAGAAATAATATTTTGAATTTAAAATATAATTTATTATTTTTTATATTGATAGATAATTTAAATTTGGTTAAACGAAATATTTGCGATAGATAAAATATGATAAATAAAGGAGGAAAACTTATGAAGACTGAAAAACGAAATATCTTGTAAAACGCAACAAAGCCAATGGAGAACTTAAGCATAAATAATTACCAATATACCCCCCCCCTGAAAATTAAAGGATTTACCCTTATTGAACTTCTTGTAGTAGTAATAATCATCGGCATTATCGCCGCTATTGCTTTGCCGCAATATCAAAACGCTGTACGCAGGAGCCGCGCGGCAGAAGCGCTAACAATGCTCAATGCCATACTAAAAGGTCAGGAAGAATATTATCTAATTCACGATGAATATACTAACAATATTGAAGATTTATCGATAACAATACCATCGGGAAAACTTGCAGACAATATGTCCGATGAAGATAAAAAATCAAACTATAGTTATTATTGTTTTAGCAAAAGAACATGTGTTGCTGTTATGAGTAATCCTGATTATCCTATTTTTGAATTTACAGCTTCAAAAGATCCTACTAATAAAGGGAAAAAATGGTGCCAATTAACTTCTGGAAAAAATCAAAATGCCCGTGCCATATGCGAGATTATGGGTACAGTTGACCCCGCTATGAGTGACCTTTATTATTTATTAAAATAATCACCGCCAAGTTAATATTAACTGCAGCATAACTTTCAAAATCCGCCCGCTTGGGAATTGCCGTAGAAAATTTCTAAGCGGGCATATTTACGTATTTTAATACTTAGACAATCCCAGTAAAATGCTAAAATTATAATTAATGGACACAATTGAAGTCAAAAATTTATCATTTTCCTACGGCGCCGCGCTTGCGCTGGAGAATATTTCATTTGCCGTTAAACAGGGCGATTTTACCGGCGTGCTCGGCCCAAACGGCGGCGGCAAAACCACTTTAATAAAAATCGTTTTAGGTTTGTTAAAAGCGCAAAAAGGCGAAGTAAAGTTATTTGGCAAGGATATAAATAAATTTGACGATTGGGTTAAGATAGGTTATCTCGAGCAAAAAAACACGCCCTCTTCACTTATGCCGCTTACCGCTTTTGAAGTCGCGCGCCTTGGGCTTTTAAGTTCAAAAAAACTGCCTAAGACATTTAATAAAACCGATAATGAAACCGCTGAAAACATAATGCAGACGACCGGATGCCTGCCTTATAAAAATAAACTTTTTTATGAACTTTCCGGCGGACAACAGCAAAAAGTTCTTTTGGCGCGCACGCTTATAAATAAACCGTCGCTTTTAATTTTGGACGAGCCTTCCACCGCGTTAGACTCCGCTTCACGCGAAAACTTTTTTAATTTGATTTCTTCTCTAAACAAACAAAATAACATAACCATGCTCCTGATAACGCATGACATAGCCGATATCGGCAAATACGTAAACAATTTTTTAATTTTAGACAAAAACATAATATTTTACGGCAGCAAACAAAAATTTTGCGGGGATAAAAAGGCGGAGGAGTATTTCGGCCCGTATACGCCGCATCTTATGGACCATCTTCACGCGGACGCAAAAAGCTGTCCTTTTGGAAGGCATCAATGAGCGTAATTGAATTTTTATCTTTCAGTTTCGTCCAGCGCGCGCTTACGGCGGGTATTTTGATTGCCGTAATCACGGCTATACTCGGCACTTTTTTAGTTTTAAAACGTCTTTCCCTAATAGGCGACAGTTTAAGCCACGTCGCGTTAAGCGGCGTCGCTTTGGGATTAATCACAAATACAAGCCCTATTTTTGTCGCCGTGCCGGTAGTTATGGCGGGATCTCTTTTGGTTTTTAAAATTACCGAGCATACAAAAGTTTATACGGACAGCGCGCTTGGCATAGTAAGCGCTTGCGGGATTTCATTTGGTTTAATAATAACTTCCCTTGCCGGCGGTTTTAACGTTGACTTAATGTCTTTTTTATTTGGCAGCATTTTGACCGTATCGGCTTGGGAGCTTTGGCTTGCTTTTACGCTTAGCGCGGCGGCGTTTGTTATGATTTATATTTTTTATAACGATTTAATAGCCGTTGTCTTTGACGAAAACTTTGCTAAAACCGCCGGCGTGAACGCTAAACGCATAAACACAATTCTTGTTCTTATAAGTGCGGTTGCAATTGTCGCGGCTTTGAAAGTTGTAGGCATTATGCTTGTTTCCGCAATGTTGATTATTCCGCCGTGCGCGGCTTTACAGCTGGCGACAAATTTTAAAAAGGCGCTTTTGCTTGCCTGCAGCTTTTCCGTAATAAGCGTAATATTTGGCATTTATATTTCTTTTGTATTAAATATACCAAGCGGCGCGGCTATAATAATTTTAAATATTTTAATTTTGGCTTTTTGCGCATGCATAAAAAAGTTTCTTAAATAATTTTAAACAAGATTTTTATCATGCGCCAAGTCCGGTCTTGTTGCACAATTAGGAGACAAAAGGAAAGTGAGCAGCGTATACTTTTAGTATATGAAAAGAAAAATAAACACTGCTCAAAAGAATAACAGCAAAAGAATAGCTCCTAAGTCCAATAAAACAATAATAAATTGGGCAGAATACAACAAAGCTCTGGCAGCACGGGGGAATATCTCTGTTTACATATCTGAGGCAATGGCTAAGAAAGCGTTCCGCAAATCTCGCAAAACACATAAAGCGGGTCATCGGCAAGTG
>JAIRMX010000228.1 GCA_031258375.1 Elusimicrobiota bacterium
ATTCTTTCAGCGGCGTTTCTTTAAACTCATACTCAAAACAAGTTCCGGCAAAAACAGCGCGCGCACCGCCGTTTGAGGCAAAGTTTTTAAGCATAATTAAAGAGGCGTTTTGAAAAGCAAAATTTATTGTTGACGTAAGATAATCATTTGTTGCCGCCCATGCGAAGTGCAACAGATACTTGGGTTTTACGGACTTAAAAACTTTTTCAACTTTTTCCGTGTCAAAAATATTGCAATATATCCAATTGACGCCGTTATCGGGATTGTTTTTATCTATTGTAAGGGCATAAACTCCAAAACCCGCATTTTTCAAAGGCTCTATACTCTCCTTGCCGATTAACCCGCTTGCGCCTGTTAAAATTACCTTTTTAGAGTAGTTCATAATTTCTGTCTCTTTCATTTATAGTCCGGTTCTTACAGGCTGGCCATTTTATACTTATTTTAGGGTCATTCCAGCGTAAACCTGTATAATAATCCGGCATAAAAAACTCGCTGAGCTGATAAAATAAAGTAGTGTTATCTTCCAGCGTTTGAAACCCGTGCGCGACGCCTGAGGGAATATAAAGCATACGGTTATTATTTTCGGAAAGTTCAAAAGACAACCATTTAAGATATGTTTGAGAATCTTTTATAACGTCTACGATAACATCAAAACAACTGCCTTTTATGCATGATACCATTTTAATTTCGGGATACGGTTCTTTTTGATAATGCAAACCTCTTAACGTTCCTGCTCTCGTATTTTTCGAAATATTACACTGTTTAATATCAAAATCAATAGAATATTTTGCCATTTCTCTTCTACAAAATTGACGAGCAAAAGAACCTCTCCCATCTTTATGTTCTTCTAATTCAATTAAGTACGCGCCTTTTATTGATAATTCCGTAAATTTCATTTGATTATATTTCCCTCAAATTCTTTGCGGTCTAAAAACGGGTACATATCTTCAAGCGAGGGGGAAACCATCGTGCCGTCGGGCAGCTTTTTTGCCGAAAGTTTAGGGATAAAACTGTAATCCTTCTCAACAATAACCTCGCAGAGAATAGCTCCCTTGTATTTCAGAACGTCGGATATATTTTCGTCAAGTTCAGACGGCTTTTGTATCCGAACGGCTTTTATTTGAAACGCTTTTGCAATTTCAATAAAATCCGGAACGCTTACTCCGCTTTCAACACCCGCGCCGGTTAAACGCCCGTTAAAAAAATTCTTCTGCGTTTGTCTTATTGAAGAGTAGCCGGCGTTATTAATTATGAAAATTTTTATCGGAAGTTTATTATGTTTTATTGTTTCAAGTTCCTGCAAGTTCATCATAGTTGAGCCGTCGCCCGCAAGACAAATTACGTTTCTTTTTCCTGCGTTATAACTCGCGCCTATGGCCGCGGGCAAATCATAACCCATAGAAGCGTTGCCGGAATTAGAAATAAACCTCTGTCCCTCTTTTATTTGCGAAACTTGAAATGCGCATACGCATGCGGAACCGTTTGCCATAACCAAAATATCGTTTGCCTTCATTAATTCCGTGAGTCTGCGTACAAAATAATATGGATTTATGATTCTTCCTTTTTGCCGGTACTCCGGAGTGTTTTCAAAAGAATATTTTTTTTGTCTTTCTTTGCACCATTTAAGCCAGTTTTGCCGCTCCGCACTCTTGCCGTATCCAGCAAGTGACGGGGGAATACTATCTATCAATGCCGTCAAGAAATCTCTTAAATCGGCGTTAATTTCTAAATCCGGCTTTACGGTAGGTTTGCGAAGCTCCGCATTGTCTATGTCTATAACTATTTTGAAAGCGTTTTTTGCAAAATTTTCCCAGTTATAACTGACTTGGCGTATATTGTTGCGAGTTCCCAAAAATAAAATGCAATCGGCGTTTTGCAATGCGAAATTGCCCGCGCGCTGGCCTATGGTGCCAATCCTGCCGACATAATTTTTATGCTCGCAAGGCAATAAATCAAAACCGTTAAGAGTTGTAACAACGGGAATATTGAGTTTTCCCAAAAGTTTATAGAATGTATTTATTTGTCCGGATAATCTTATGCCATGCCCCGCGACTATTAGCGGGTGCTTTGCCAAAAGTAATTTAGCGGTTATTAATATTGCGTCATTGCGAACCATGTCCCGTAATATTTTAATACGGGGTTCAGGGCGATAATTATTCGGCGTAGCAAACTCTTTCAATTTATTTTCGTCTATCATCGCCGCTTGAACGTTCATCGGTATATCAAGCCAAACAGGGCCGAAGCGGCCGGTTGTCGCTTCGTGTATGGCTTTATCCAAATGATATTTTATTTCGTTTGGTTCTCTTATCATCACGGCATATTTTGTCAAAGGTTTTACGATGGAAATAATATCAACTTCCTGATCGCCGAGCTGACGGAGCGGGATTTTAGGGCAGCTTGCGAGCGTGGTTGAAAATTTTACCTGCCCCGAAATAT
Source organism: Elusimicrobiota bacterium (assembly GCA_031258375.1). GTDB lineage: Bacteria > Elusimicrobiota > Elusimicrobia > Elusimicrobiales > Elusimicrobiaceae > Proelusimicrobium. The sequence continues at coordinate 2,437 of JAIRMX010000228.1, forward strand.
ATAAAACAGGAACGCTGTCCGTCCATTGGCCAAAAACGCCGTTTAAGCAATTAAGCCCGCCCGGGCCTGTGGTTACATTTACGACTGCAAGTTTTTGATTAACTCTTGCATAGCCCTCGGCGGCTATGGCGCAGGCCTGCTCGTGATGATTGCAAATATACGGGATATATCTGCCGAGGCTGTCATTTAGGTGCATAGCGCCGCCGCCGGATACCATAAAAAAATGTTTTATTTTATAGTGATTTTTTAATCTTTTTGCAACATAATCTGAAAGTTTTATCATTTTATAATTTCCCAATAGCCGCCTTTGTCAGGGCCGATGCGGCGGATTCTACCGGATTGCTTTAATATATTTAGATTTTTCTTTATACCTGCGGGACTAAGGCCAGTAATTTCTGAAATTTCTTGTATGGTTATATTGTTGTTTTTTACAATCATTTCAAATATTTTCTGGCTACTTTTCTGGCTACTTTTCTGGGTAATCTCCGTCATAGCTATATTGAGAGGAAAAACTACTTTTGTCATATCCATAGCGGATTTAAAAGATATTTTATTACCGGTTTCTTTTTCCCAAACAAGCATTTTATCAAAACCATATCCGGCATTTTCGCAAAGCTTAGCGCAGCGGAATAATTTTGCAAGAACGGGATTTCTTGGGATAGAAACATCCTCTTTCAATATTTCTTCTATAGGGCGGGGCAAACTGCCGGGGTTTTCAAATTCTATTCTATTTGTGAATACTCTTATGCGCGGCTTCATCGGACTAAAATAATCACAGTGGATAAGCATATTTATTAAGGCTTCTCTTAAAGCGTCCAGTTGCTTTGTGTCTTCAATGCCCGCGCCCATATCTCCAATTCTCAAAGGATTATCGGCATAATTTCTTAAACGCTGAAAAAGAATAAAATAATACTCCCAAATATTTTCTTGCTCCTGAATGCGAAAAGTGTATCTTGGTTCGGAATTTTCGTACGACGTTCCGGGAATTTCAAGATAATCTATTCTAAAATCAGGGAAATGGTTTTGTATAGCTGCGTTTTTGCCTATGAAAAGCAAACCGCCGTAAGTTAATTTGCCGTTTTTTATAATTTGCAGTTTTTGATTAAAAGAGGCGTCGTCCAACTTGTTATATTTTAATTCCGGAACCATTCTTTTCAAATAATCGCGGAAATTATGATATGACTCTTTGTTTATAGATTTTAACGACGTTCCCCGGGCTGTTTTTGCGGACATTGTTCCGAATGCCTGATTGCGGTATAAAGCGTTAATTTCATATTCAGAAGCGCGGCGGTCGCCGCTTGCATTTCTGATAAACGTGTTTTGCAAAGAATTAAAAAAAACCGGTTTATTTTCAGAAACAGGAATATAAAATCCTAAAACTGTCTTGCCTCCTAATTTATATTTTTTGCATATTGAAAGTATTTTTGTGTTAAATTTATTTGAGTTTCGTATAGTATTTATGAAGTCTTGCGATATTTTCTCCGCGTTGTCTACTCCGGAGATTTCGTACTTGTTGCCATGTTGAGACACGCCAAGAATTATCCATCCTCCGGCCGTATTTGAAAACGCGCTTACCGTTTCCCAAATATTTTTAGGCAGTTCTGAGGATGTTTTTTTTACTTCAAAATCGTCCCATTCTATATCGGATAATTTTTTTAATAGTTCCTGTTTGTTCATTACTTTACCTTTCAGTAATTATTACTTAATACTGCCCGCCGGCCTCTTCTATGAGTTTTTTATATCTTGCCTCAAGCATAATTATTCTTTGCGCGTCTTCTTTATGTATACAGCCGTAGAAATCCCTTTTGTTTTTAAGCCACATAAGCTCAAAGCCGACAGCTTTGAGGATACCTTTATCGGTGTTTTTATCCGCAAGGGCTTTTTGTGCGTCAAAAATCAATTTTCTCGTTTCAAATTTTGTTAAAGAACCTTCCGGCAGTTTTTTAAAGAACGGTAAGGAATACGCGGAAACACCGCCGCCTATAGTAAATTTTTTCTTGTATCTTACGGCTTTTTGCGCAAGCTCGTTTGCTATTTTAAAAATTTCTTCCGAATTTATATCTTCCCGCGAAAGACCCATTGAGCCGGTCATATCAACGCGTCCCAGCACTATGCCGGCCATATCTTTGGCTTCAGGAGTATTGAATATTTCATCAATATTTTTAAAACCGGTGATAGTTTCGGTATTAATGAAAAAATCTACGTCCGCTCTTTCGTCTTCGGGGAAGGCTAGTCTGGTGGAATTTATGTATTTTTTAAAAGCATAAGCCGATTCTATCATCGGAGCAACAATAGCATTTACGCCTATCGTCCGCGCTTCGTACATATCCTTTAACGCTTCGCAGCCGCCTATTTTAATGGTTAAATCAAGACCGGCGCGCGTTACTACTTCTTTTAACCTTAAAGCTTCTTCAGTCCTTGTGCCTTCGGCCTCAAATTCGCATTTTATGCCGATTACGTGGTGATTTGTCTTTAAATCAAGCAAAGTATCAGTCATTCTTTTTTCTAAAGTATTCATTTTTTTCTCCTTACTTATATGTTAAAAGTTTTTATTTTTCCTGTTTAAAGGACAATTCTTTTTCTATTTCCTTTATTAATTAAAGTTTTTGCGTTTTATTTAACGAATTATCTGCGCTCTTAAACAAATCTTGGATTATTGTTTCCATATTTATGTAAGTTGGTCAAAACTATATTTAGTTGTTTTGAATATTCGCCGTCGTTGTTTACAAAAAAATCAAGATCATCGGAATATCTGTGTCGCAAATACGCTCTACTTAAAGCGGTACCACCTGTTAGAAAAAATCGTGTTTTGCAACCGCTTATAACTTTCATCACCCCATCTTGGAACGGATACAGATTCTCCTCGTAATTTTGAGAATACAAAATCATAACGCCTCCTTAAATCTTCAGAGTGCAATTGTTTCTCTATTTTGTTAGAATATAACGTTTTTAACTTTTCAATTCCCCATATTGCAACGGTAAAATCCCATGGTAGCCTTTCAAGGCTCCTTACAAAAATTTTATTTTGGTCAAATACGCTGCCGGCAAGTTTTTTTTTACCTTCAACTACGGCAAGCATATCTTCGGGGGAAACGTTGTAATCCCAATTTATAGATTTCATTAAATCCAGTTTTTCTTTATGCGTAAGTTTCATTTTATTTATCCGCGAGTAATTTGTTTTTGTCTATCAAATGTTTTTGTTCCATATAATAATTATATAAAGTTAAAATTGCTTTTTGAATGCCAGTAAAGCGAATGTTTTTTAATTCACTTTTTAGTATGGCATTATCTCCCGTGTACTCGAAGCCTATGCCTTGTTTTTCTATCTTGACAGGTAAGTTTTTGCCGTTTATTTTTTGTATTATTTTTGCTGCTTCTATTAACTCTGTTTTTTCATCTGGAACTATGTTATAACTTTTATGTTTTGCGTCGTTTTCTATAAAATATTCCAAAATCGGCATTAAATCATCTATAAATAGATAATCGAAGCGGCGGTTTTGTTTTAATGTTATCGGCAAATCAAATAATGTTTTGCATATAGCGTTTGAAATAAAACGTATTTCCCAGTCTTCGTATTTGCCGAATATGCCAAAAATATTTAAATCCGTAAAATTATCGAGTTTTTCAATGCGTTTTGCAACTACATATTTGCAAAATCCGTGTTCGTCCTGCGGAATGTTTTTGAAAATATCCGTTTCTTTTGCATTTTTTATGTCTTTTGAATTATCGTAAATCGCGCCGGAGCCAAAATTTATAAATTTGCCGTATTTGTCTTTATACCTTGCCAAATTTTCAAACATTCTGACATTGGAGTAGAATAAATTAGTCGGGTCTTTTGCATTTCTGTGTCCGGGTTTTGTGGCCGCGTGCAAAACAATGTCGAAATTTTTATTTCTGAAAAATTTATCAACGCTGTCGCTGTCAATTAGATTTAGCTCGGAACTTCGCGGCGTGGCAATATCATATCCGGCGGCAAGATAGCTTTCTTTTATATTTCTGCCGATAAATCCGCTTCCGCCGGTTAAAAGTATCTTTAGTTTATTCTTCATAATTATCGTTCGTTTACAGCTTTAAAATCAAATTACTCTCTATTTGTTTTGCAAAACGTTTATCAACGCCGGCCTCGCTTGCGTAATTTTTCCATTTGCTTACGACTTCAATGATTTCTTCTATTATTTCTTTGCTTTTTTTAACATCGGATGCCGCGGCGGCTTGCGCCGCATAAGCGTTTCCGTTCAGAGCGGTCTGCGCTATAAAAACGCCTTCATTAATTTTTAAAGTCCCTATGGACAACGAACCTGTCTGCTGGTCGTCTTCACGCGCGATTAAAATACCCTGTCCTGCTTTTATTATTGTTCCGGCAGAATCAATATCTCCAGTATAATAACCGTCAAAATCTTGCTTAAACTCCACTTCCGCGCCTGACAATATTGTTATATTGCCAAGTATAGATTCCGTGTTTGCGCGCAGAAAGCCGGCTTCCGCGTAAACGCCGCCCATGTAAGAATTGTAATAGCCAAGCTCCAAAGTCCCCGCGCCTTTTTTATTAAGCGTGCCGCCGCCCAATACAATACCGTTCAAAGTTAAAGTTTTACCGCCTTCCACCAAAAAGCTGCCTTGTCCTGCAGACGCGCTGAGATAAATATTGTTTTCTATTTCCATACTATCAAGCGGTTTAAATGTGCCTCCGGTAACGGATAAAATCCCACTGCTAAGAGCATCCTCCTTATATGTCGATAATATGCCTTCTGTTATCTGAGTGCCGCCATTATGCGTGTTTACGCCGTTAAAGATTAAAAGATATTACAATGGACAGGGCGGGCCCTGACAGTTAATGCCAGCCGTATCATTTGCGTGCAGATGTCCAATGAATTTCACGTTTTCTGGTTTTATATTATAATGCTACGCAAGAAGATTGGCCCAATATGCCTCAAGCGGCAGGCGTTCTTCTGTTACTGATATTTTCGTATTGGCCGGTCTGATACGCTTTCTGATACGCTCAATAATACTAATACTGCTGCTGTGTTCTGTCTCAGGCGGAACGCTTTTTATATAATGAGTTACCAGACGGGCTTTATTTGTAATCACTATTCTTTGCCCTGACGGTGCTTTCAAATTCACTCCGTTAAAAAAGTTAACCTTAATTTCCCTATCGGCACAATCCGGAATTGAGTCACATTGTATATTTAAAATATCGGACGCACCCGGCGCGGGGATAATGTTAAATTTATATTTTTCACCTTTTTCATTAAACTTCTGAAGGGCATCAGTTATTTTGTCTTTTAGAAAGGTGTGTGCTTTATAGGTGTTATCAATATTATATCTCTCAGGCAACAGGTTATTATCTGCAAGTATTTTTACAAGTAAATTGTGGTCATTTACCAGTATTTTGCCGCCGGGAAGCGTAAATACCTCCGTATCCAGATGTCTGCCCCCGATATCATCCACAATAACCAGTAAATCTTTTTTAATTCCAAGGTCCGCCGCCGCGATTTCTATAATATCCTCTCTGGTAAGAGGGCTTTGGCAGGATTTCTTTTGTGTCAGGTCCGCCTTTAATTGTTCAAGCGTTATATTCTGACAATAATCTATAGTTGATATATTCTCAAGAATACTGTCATTTACTATTGCATATGTTGTTGAAGGGTCATCCGCAATGAAACGTCCCGTTACCATTGCACCACCCTCAATAAAGAGTGCCCGCATTTGACGCTGGCTATCAGCTAATTTGGCTGCGTTATCCTGTTCAATAATCCTTACGACAAGGTCTTGATCCCTGAGGACTACGCTTGTCCTAATATCCCAAAAATCCGGCTGCCGTATAAATTCAGCTTTACCATCTTTCTTAACGCCAAAAAGAAACTGATCCT
>JAIRMX010000129.1 GCA_031258375.1 Elusimicrobiota bacterium
TTTCTTTCTTTTTTCAATTCATGCGGGATTCCTCTATCCCACATAACACTCTTTTTTATAACTTTTGCAGGATTACCAGCTAAGGCGGTAAACCGCTCCACGAAACACTTGGCAATTACCGCTCCAGCGCCGACTATCGTATCTGGCGGTATATTAGCATTTTTTAGGATTCTTACTTCGCGTCCTATCCAGCAACGGTCGCCTATAACTAGCGGCGCGCTTACGTCATTTATGATTTCGTTAGACGCAATGTCAATTATAGAATGTCCGTCGCTTGTCCATATTTCTATACCGGACGACAGCATACATTCGTCGCCTATGATACATTCGACGTTCGCGCCACAAAGGAAAACTTTCGCGTCTTCAACTGAAGAATTTACTCCGAATATAAACTTTTGATTATATCCCTGATAAACTAAAACGTCAAGATTACGAACATATTTGGCGTTTTTTATCTTTATGTATGAATTGTCCGATTCTATATTTATGTAGCTATTTGTAAAGATGTCGGGATTTTCAATTTCAACGGTGCTGTTCTTACCACTACATCTTATTACCAATCCGTTCACGGCGTAATATCCCATTGGATACGATTTCCCCTCCACAATGATTTTATTGTTTGAGCCAATTGAATTCGCACGCAGTAGATATTTAGCGCGAACGCTACGCCTAATTTTGCGATTTGGTATAAATGCGCAAAAAAATTTTATACTTTTTGAGATAAAAAATTTTGACAAATTCTTTTTTAATATCATTTCCAAAAATCCTTTATTACAGATTTCATTTTCTGCGCGGATTTAATTAATTTATCCAGCCATTCGCGCAAATAACGCCGGCTTTCGTTACGCACTATTGAAATTGCTATGATTTTATTTTTTCTGCCAGAATCAAGTTCCATTCTTTTTCCCATTTTTCTTTATTAAAAGCCTGCCGTACCACGGACAAAGCATTTTCTGCCAGCATGTCGGCAAAATTTTTATTGCTTAGCAACAAGCGCATTGCGTTGTATAATTCTTCCTCGCAAGGGTTTATCAATAAACCGTTGTAATTGTTTAGAATAAGATTGCCCAGACCACCGATATTTGTTGATATAACCGGAAGGCCGCTTGCCATGGCTTCAAGGCAGGACAGGCTAGTACCTTCGCTGTATATCGTAGGGATAACGACGATATCGGCGTTTCTGTAAACCTCCGGCATTTTATCCGCATCTATGATGTCATGGATAATGCGCGCCGGAAAATCTCTTTTCAGCAGTTCTATATCTTTTATAAAAACTTCGCCGTAGGTATAGCCGATAAAGGCTAGTTCCGTATCGGGAAATTCTTCTAAAATTCTCCTGCCGGCGGCGGAAAATAAAAAATAGCCGCGGTTATAACAAATTCTTCTTGGAAACAAAATTCTGGTTTTTGCGGCTTCCTTTTTGCCCGGACGCGGATAGAAATGATTTGTGTCCGCGTAATTAGGAATATACGTCATCTTTTTACTATAACCTAAAGAAGGAAATGTTGAGCGTAGCCATGAAATCGTATTAAGGTCAACAGATACCATGCCGCTTATTTTGTTAAACATTTCATACTTCTTTTCAAGCTGTCGCTTTTCTTTGGCCGCGCTTGAGGCTCCATCCCAAAATATGCCGTGGCATAAGAGCATTGATTTCTTCGCAAAAACCGGAATATTATCAGCTATCCAGGAATATATAGCTAAAGCTATTTTATCGGGCAACAAAAAATTTACCAGATAAAAAAAATCTTTAATCCTGCGGCTCGGCAACCCTATCACCGTAAGATTATTCTTTTTTACAGCCCATATTCCATTAGAAGAATATTGCAGCAAAACCGCGTTTAAGCCCGCTCTATTTATTAAATTGCTTAAATCCAGACAATATCTTTCCGCGCCGCCGGAAAAAAATTTGTCACCGATATAATCAAAAAAACTGGTTTGTATGATAAAAACAGTTTTTGACGGCTCAAGATCGTTTTCATTTAAGAAATCAAGAAAGACCTTTTTGTATATTCTAGCCGAAATTATAATTTTGTATCTAAATAAATACTGCAGCTTTTCCGTAAATTTATTCCTGTAAATTTGTCTTCCTCCCAAAGAAACGCTGGCAGAACCTGCGTTTAAAGCCAAATATTTAAATCGTAAAAACCATTTTATATCGCCCACCGAAAACGAACGGAGCCGCAATACGCATTTGCCGTCCATATCTGCCAACTGCTTTGCGAAAACATTGAACAAATTCTTCTGCGCGGCTTTATCAGACGTATTCAAAATTTCTTTATACTGCGTTTTATATCTGGCCCAAAAAATATTTTTGCTTATCCATTTAAGTTCGTCCGGGGAATCTTTGTATAATTCAAAAATGACTGATATATTTTTGTGATAATCATTAATCCGCTTTTCGTCAAAAGACTTCATTGTTGACGTTTCATTATTCGCATAATAATACAAACTTGCGTCTATAATTACCGTTTTGGGCCGCTTTTTAATTATTTCAAACAGGAAAGCGTTGTCCTCATAATAAACCCCAGGGATAAAAGATATTCCGCGCAATAATTTCTTCTTGTACAATTTACTCCATGGGGAGATGGGTATTTTGAATTTTGCTTTCCCGGTTTCAACATATTTAAGCGGATTATTCATAATTTCAAACTCAATATTTTGGACGGAATAAAATTCTATTTTAGGTATATCCTTGCGTTTATTTTTAAAATAATCGCTGAAGTAGTCAAAACATACCCAGTCCGCCTGATACTTAACGATAAAATAATAAGTTATTTCCAATAATTGTGGATGAATGAAATCATCTGAGTCTAAAAAATAAATATATTTGCCATTGGCCTGCTTTAATCCGTTATTACGCGCTACTGATTGGCCTTGATTTGTCTGCGTTATTATATTTATACGGATATCTTTTTTGGCGTATTCTTTAAGTATTTTTTCAGAATTATCCGTTGACCCGTCGTTTATGCAAATAAATTCAAAATCTTTAAAAGTTTGCCCAAGCACGCTGTCTAAACATCTCGCAAGATATTTTTCCACATTGTAAACGGGGATTATGACTGATATTAAAGGCATATTCATAATTCTTTTTTAATGCGCTGTATGTAATCTTTACATTCTTTGAGTATCTGAATATCTGTCTTTTTGATGAATTGCATTTGCTCACGTTTTTTATTTCTAATTTCCACATAATTTTTCAATACATAAGGGATGGCCGAAATGCTTTTAAATATCCATAAAATATGGGAAAATAACAGTTTTTTGTCTGTCACATTCTTCCAAATAAAAAGCTCCCTGTTTCTTTTTGATAAGTACTTTGCATATTTGTTTGTTTTGCTCTTTATTGTGCCGCCGCATTTATGACGAGGGCATACGTCTTTTATATAAGTTATCGGCCAGCCTCTTTTTAAGCCTCTATATATTAAGTCAGTTTCCTCAAGTAGATACGGGTCAAATAATGTGTCAAATCCGCCAAGCTTGTCAAACTTTTCTCTGCTGCAAAAGAAATATGCCCCCTGCACGCCGTAAGATAAATAGTCATTATATGATTTTAAGTCCTTATTATAAATATTGCCCGTAAATCTTAAAAAACCTCTTTTCCACTGTAGTGTTTTTATGCCGTCCAATTGCTCTTTTGCGCCTTCAACTTTTGGAAAAGCTTTATAGCCGGCACAGGCCGCACAGAACATATCCGACGATAAATAAGGTAAAGCGTTTTTAAAAAAGTCATCATATAAAAACACATCGTTGTCTACAAAAAGCAAAATATTCCCTTTACTTTGCGCAACGCCGTGGTTTCTGGCTGAACATGCCCCTTTTTGAGGATTTTCAAACACTTTTATTTCTTTCTCAAAGTTTTCTTTTAAAAACAAAACGGTATCATCCGAAGATTTATCATCCACAACGATTATTTCCGTCGCTACCGGGCTTTGCCTGCAGGCAGAAATTACCGATGGCAGACAATCTTTAAGATGATGTTTGCCGTTAAACGAAGGTATTATTACTGAGATTATGATATTTGTTTTACTTTTCAGTTCGTTCATAAAGATTAATAAACGGAACTTTACGTAAGAAAGAAGAAGGAATAAAAAGCAATAATAAACGGCTGCAAATATCCCAGGCAATCATCGTGACCAAGATAAAACAGCCGTAGCTTTCCATCCGAAGATGGAAAGCGTTCGACACAGAAAACCAAAGGGATCAGCAATGGTTTTCTGTGCCTCTAAACGACTGTTCTTGGACGATGATTGCATTCCTATATTAAAGGAATTCAACTTTATTCTTCATAAAGTTCCAAGAAACAGATTAAATTATATCAAGCAGTCAAAACTGCTTATCCGAAATAATAATCTCCAAGCGTATAAATTTAAAATACAAATAATTGTATAATTATATTATGCATTTGTAAATCTATATTACAGGATATTAGTTATGAAAACGTTAATTTTAGCGGGCGGACTGGGCTCAAGACTGAGCGAAGAAACCGAACTTAAACCAAAGCCGATGGTGGAAATAGGCGGCAAGCCGATTTTATGGCATATAATGAAGATTTATTCTTCTTACGGTTTTAATGATTTTATTATTTTGACCGGCTATAAATCGCATATAATTAAAGACTATTTTATTAACTATTATAATCGTTATTCGGATATAACGGTCGATATGGAAAACAATACCGTCGAAATACATAAAACCCGTCACGAGCCGTGGAAAGTTACGCTTTTGTACACCGGACAAAACGCCATGACGGGCGCAAGAGTAAAAAAAGCTCAAGATTATGTATGCGGCGAGCCTTTTATGCTCACTTACGGCGACGGCGTGGCCGACGTCGACATAAACAAATTAATCCAAGCGCATAAAAAATCCGGCAAAATTTTGACTATGACGGCCGTTCAAATGTCGGGGCGCTTCGGCGCGCTCGTCATAAAGGAAGATAATATAATAACTTCTTTTATGGAAAAACCAAAAGGAGAAGAAAATTGGATTAACGGCGGTTTCTTCGTTTGCCAGCCGGAAATTTTTAATTATATTGCGCAAAACGACGATAACGCAATTTTTGAGCGCGGCCCGCTTGAAACTCTTGCCGCAAAAGGCCAGCTCAACGCTTTCAAACACGACGGTTTTTGGAAGCCGATGGATACTTTGAGAGAAAAAACCGAGCTTAACGATATGTGGGTTTCAGGCAAAGCACCGTGGCAAAAATGGTAAGCTTTTGAGCCGTCATCAACTCGACGAGTTGATGACAAAAAGAAAATGCGAAAATGTAAAAAAAGAGATTATTATGTTTAACAATATTTATAAAGGAAAAAGAGTTTTACTGACCGGACATACGGGCTTTAAAGGCGGCTGGCTTGCATTATGGCTGAAAACTCTAGGCGCGCAAGTCGCGGGGTATTCTCTGCCGCCGAACACAAACCCGTCGTTTTTTGAAGTTCTAAAAATCGATTCAAAAATAAAAAGCGTTTTTGGCGATATTCTAGACGTGAAAGAATTAGAAAAAGTTTTTAGCGAAGTTAAGCCGCAAATCGTTTTTCATCTTGCCGCACAGCCGCTTGTAAGGCTTTCTTACGCCGAACCCGTTCTTACGTATAAAACAAACGTAATCGGCACTCTTAATATGTTCGAGGCCGCGCGCAAATGTTCCGGCGTAAAAGCGTTCGTAAATATCACGACCGATAAATGCTATGAAAATAAAGAAATACGGCGCGGTTATAAAGAAACCGATCCTATGGGCGGATACGATATGTATTCATCATCAAAAGGCTGCTCGGAAATTTTATCATCGTCCTATCGCAGGTCTTTTTTAAAAACCGGCTACGCTCTTGCAACCGCGCGCGCGGGAAACGTTATCGGCGGCGGGGACTGGGCTTTAGACCGCCTTGTGCCTGATTGTATAAAATCAATAAATGAAAATCAGACGGTTGAAATTCGCAATCCGCTTGCAATAAGGCCTTGGCAGCACGTGCTTGAACCGCTTAGCGGATATTTGCTTTTAGGGCAAAAACTGCTTGAAGAAAGAGAAAAATTCGCCGAAGGTTTTAATTTCGGACCGGAGAAAAACTCCGTCTACTCCGTAGCGGAGGTGGCAAAAAAAATTATCAAATATTACGGTAAAGGAGAAATTCTTGTGCACAAACGCGATAATTTGCATGAGGCCGGCCTTTTGACGCTTAATATCAATAAGGCGAAAAAACGACTCGGCTGGGCGCCGTCGTGGAATACGGAAAGGACAATAAAAAACACGGTAAAATGGTATAAAGATTTTTACGACGGCAAAAATATTGAAGGTTTAACGTTTGCACAAATAAAAGAATACGAAGAGAATTTTGCTGCCGGCCGTTAAATTTCATATCTCCCAAACAGGGATTGAAATAATATCTCGAGACAATGGGATTCTTTCGCTTTGAAAACAAACTACCGCGCCTAATCCAATTTTCTTATTTAATTTTTTTATCTGCTCAAACCCTTTACAATCATTTAAGCCCGGATTTGCCGTTTTTTTAATTTCTATAGGATAAATTGTCCCGTTTTCTTCAAGCAAAATATCAACTTCGTTTTGGTTCGCATCTCTATAAAAATAAATTAAAGGTTCTTTGCCGTTATGTAAATAGGATTTTAAAATTTCACCGACGGCATAAGTTTCAAAAATATGTCCGGCCATTGCGCCGTTCGTCAGCGTTTCAGGCGAGGTCCACCTCGTAAGATAGGATGCCAAACCGGTATCCAAAAAATACATTTTCGGCGTTTTTATAATGCGTTTTGTAACATTCGGCGAATACGGGTGTAGTAAATAAACCAAGCCGGAACGCTCAAGAATACCCATCCATGTTTGGGCGGTTTTATTGTCTATTCCAACATCGCGCGCCAAAGAAGCATAATTTAACAGATTTCCGGTTTGCGCGGCTACTACGGAAATAAAATTGAAAAATTGAATGGGTTTTTCAACGTTATAAAAATCCTTAACGTCTCTTTCTATATAGGTTTGTATATAAGAAGAATAATATTTTTCTCTGTCAATATTGTTATTGACAATTAATTCCGGCAAAGAGCCTTCCCAAATATTTTTATAGACGTCGTTAATCGTTTGTTTCGGGATTTTATTGTCATATTTTAACGAAGGCAAAAATGGCTTACTTTCAAGCGCAAGGATATGTTTTTCTTTGTAAGATAAACCCATTAAGTTAAATATTGCAACTCTTCCGGCCAAAGATTCCTGCACGCCTTGCATCAAACGAAACTTTTGAGAGCCTGTTAGCCAAAACGCACCTTTTTCTTCGCGGTGTTTGTCAACGTAAATTTTAATATACGGGAAAAGTTCCGGCGCATACTGCACCTCGTCAATGATTATAGGCGGCGGGTTTTGTTGCAAAAATAATTCGGGGTCTTCTTTGGCAAGTTTGCGTAGAGCAAGATTGTCAAGCGAAACGCTTTTTCTTTCCTTTCCTGCCAAATTTTCAAACAATGTGGATTTGCCCACCTGCCTTTGCCCCGTCAAAAGCAAGACTTTGAAAGCCTGAGAAGCCTTTTTTACAGCTGGCGATAATGTGCGTTGTAAATTAGGCATGAAACTTGTCCTTGTACAATATGGATTTATATTCCATATCGTACAAAACAAGTAATCACTGAGTCAAGCGTTTTATTAATTTTAATGGAAATGCTTATATAGTTGACTTCCCTCTTGCTATTAAGCCATACTGTTCAAGATCCCCTGGTTTAAGTAGTGTTTTTAGGGCAAAAGCTCCCATAAAATGAGGACTTTTCAGTGATTTAATTAGCTCGCTGTCAAACACAAATACTTTTTCCCTGTATTCTCTGACACAACGCCAAATCTCCGCTTTCCCAAAAATTATCCATATTGCAGATAAACTCTTTGGCAAACTCCCATAGCCTCGCGCTAAACTTTTCTATAACCTCTTTTTCAAATATCTTTAAGGCTTCTGTTGTAGGTTTTATCGTATTTAAGTATTCTAATTTATGAGATAGTAATCATGGGAGCCGCTCATAGTATTGTCTATCGTTCCCATTGTTTCGCATATTTTACGCGCTTTTTTATTTTTACCTAGAGCTACGCACCAACGTTTGCCTTTAGCTGAGTCTTGCTGCGCGGTAAATTCGATATACGGATAACTATCATCGCCGATTGAAGCTACGCAGCGTCCTCTGGTAGGCGCATCAAAGCAAGCAAAACCATAATTTTTTTGTGTTCATCATCAGACATCTTACCAAGCCGTCTTCCTTCGGGAACACTGATGCTTAATTCGTCCAGATTATTGGTATAGTATCCGTTAATTAAATGATATTCATCCTGAGCTTTTATAATAGATTGAAGCATAACCAAAGCCTGCGAAGCACGCGATTTTAGGACGGCTTTTTCATATTGCGGCAACGCAATTGCGGCGAGAATACCAATAATTAAAACAACCACTAATAATTCTATCAGCGTGAAACCTTTTTTATTTCTCATAAATTCCTCGTTATTTTTAGTATGGATTCCCGACTGCAAATTTCGGGAATTGTTAATGCCTTTAGCGTCAGCTTTTTGGCCAATAAAAACGGCCGTTATATTTGAGCCTCTTCAAGTAACCCAAAATACAACAGCCGTGGTTTACCGCCTTCGGGATAATTATCCCGAAGGCGGTAAACACTCGGCACACAACATCAAAAGGATCAGTTTTGACATTGTGCGCCTAATAACGAGCCGTATTTGGACTTGAAGAGTGCCTTTGAGTTCTCAAAAGCTCTCCCTGTTCTTCACAAGGTTCCAAAAACAGAATCAAATTTTTA
>JAIRMX010000172.1 GCA_031258375.1 Elusimicrobiota bacterium
TACTTTAATTGAACTTCTCGTTGTTGTCATTATAATCGGCATTCTTGCAGCTGTTGCTTTACCGCAATATCAAGTGGCGGTATTAAAAGCGCATTTTGCGACGGTGATGACCAACACTAAAGCCATAAAAGACGCGGCTGAAATGTATTATATGATTAACGGGTATTATCCAACGGATAACATTGTGCCTTTGGATATTGATATTCCGGGTTGCACGAAGGGCGGCGGGGGAGCAATGTTTTGCCCTCAAACAAAGACTCAATATAATTATAACGGCAACCTTAATACAGGGCAACTTTTTGATATTTACGGTTTTTATCCTTATCCCGGTGGCAGTATGCATCATGAAGCCGATTCAAATCACCAAATAGTTTATAGAGTTATATTGGACCATGCGCAAAGTTCGCAAGGCAAACGATACTGCAGGGGCAATAATGCCATAGGCAGAAGAGTATGCGCGAGAATGGGTGGGACAAAACTTAACGACAGCCTTTGGGAATTAAATTAAACGAATTATTTCCCGCCGCAAAATATAGTAAAAAAGAAATTCTTTGCCATTACGTCGCAGCAAAGCAAAGACAAAAAAGGGCAGCAATGAGTATTGGCCATAAAATCTTTTATAAAAGAATAAATCATAAAAAATATAAATTTTTCTTTTGCAAACGATAGAAATGCTTGATTTTTTAATAAAAATACTATAAAATTATTTTATAAAAGAATTTTTTATCAAGGAGTTTTATGACAAACGAACTTGAATTTTTAAAAAAATATAATTTTTGGCAGGGAATTTTCCCCAATTTAGGCTTTGCCCGCGCGGATTATCTTGACAAAATATCCAATTTTATAAACAATAAGTTAATAAAAGTTCTCGTTGGGCAAAGGCGCGCGGGCAAAAGCTACATTTTGCGTCAAATTATTAAATCTCTGACGGAAAAATCCGTTAATCCCAAAAATATCCTTTATATCAGCAAAGAATTTACGGATTTTGATTTTATAAAAACCTATAAAGATTTGGAAAGTTTGGTCAATTTATATAAAAAAGAAATCAAACCGCAAGGCAGAATTTATTTGTTTATAGACGAAATACAAAATATAGAAGGCTGGGAAAAACTTATCAATTCTTACTCTCAGGATTTTGCCGAAAATTATGAAATTTTCATAAGCGGCTCCAATTCCAAAATGCTGTCCGGCGAACTTGCGACTTTGCTTTCCGGCAGATACGTTCAATTTGAAATTTTGCCCTTCAGCTTTGAGGAATACGCGGGTTTTACGCAAAAAGAAATATCAAAGCAAAGCTATTTGTCTTACCTGCAAAGCGGCGCATTGCCGGAATTGTTTTCTTTTTCCAACGAAGAAGCAAAAAGAAATTATATTTCTTCCGTCAAAGACACGGTGTTTTTGCGCGATATAATAGAACGCCGTAAAGTCGCCGAGCCAAAACTGCTGGAAGATATTTTTGCTTATTTGATAAATAATTCCGCAAGTCTTGTGTCAATTGCCAATATAGTTAATTTTTTTAAAAGTAAAAACCGCAAAACGACTTATGATACCGTCGCAAATTACATCGGCTATATGCAAGACGCTTTTTTGATTCATAAGGCGGAAAGATACAATATACGCGGCAAAGAAACTATTGCCGGCAACAGTAAATATTATATGAACGATTTGGCTTATAAAAATTATTTATATTCCGGCTTCGGGCTCGGCATAGGTTATCAGCTTGAAAACCTCATTTATCTTGAACTGCGCAGAGCGGGTTTTGCGGTTTATGTCGGATATTTGGGCAGTAAGGAAGTGGATTTTGCCGCCGTCAACGGCGGCAGAATTATATATTTGCAAAGCGCGTATCTTTTGGCGGACGCAGATACCGCATTGCGGGAATACGGCGCGCTTGAAAAGATAAAAGACAATTATGAAAAATACGTCGTATCGCTTGACGACGTTAATTTCGGCGTGAAAGACGGAATAAAACATTTACAAGCGTGGAATTTGAAAAATATTTTAAAACCTTGAAAAACGACAAAAAATGCGCCGTTATAAGGCAGTACTAAATAGCATGCGGAAAACGACAAATTCTGACGCATAGCCTAAATATTTGAAAACTAAGAAAATCAATGCGTTCTGCGTATGCTTTTTAGCATTGCCGATAAATTCAGATTAATGCAAATTTACAATAATTAAGATATAATTTAAATATATCCGACAGACGAGGTCTTTATGGAACATACGCTCAAAAAAACATCTTTATACGACGCTTGCGTGAAAGCAGGCGGGAAAATGGTTGATTTTCACGGCTGGCTTATGCCGGTGCAGTTTGAAGGAATTATAGCGGAACATTCCGCCGTGCGCAAAAACGCCGGCCTTTTTGACGTCTCGCATATGGGCGAGGTTTGGTTTGAAGGCAAAGACGCGCATAAATTTTTGCAAACCCTTGCCGCCAATAATTTTAAAAATATCCCCGGCGCCGGCGCCTATTCGCATATGTTAAATGAAAACGGCGGAGTTATAGACGACCTTATAGCTTTTTGCGTAACGCCGGAAAAATTTTTGGTAGTGATAAATTCCGCAACGAGGGAAAAAGACGTCGCGTGGTTCAAAAAACAAGCGGTTGATTTTGACGTTAAAGTTATAGACGCTTCCGACGATTTCAGTATGCTCGCTTTACAGGGGCCGAACGCTTTGAATATTCTTGAAAAACTTGATCCGGAAATAAAAAAGCTCCCGCGTTTTAATATAAAAAGCGCGCAGATTTTCGGCGAGGATATATATATTACCCGCACCGGCTACACCGGCGAAGACGGCGTTGAAATTCTCGGCGGCGCACAGTTTATAAATAAACTTTTTTCTTGGTGTCTTGCAAACGGTTTTAAACCTTGCGGACTCGGCGCGCGCGACGTTCTGCGTTTTGAAGCCGGTTATCTTTTAAGCGGCAGCGATATGGACGAAAGCAGAACGCCTTACGAGGCTTCTTTCGGCTGGGTTGTAAAGATGAACAAAGGCGTTGATTTTATCGGCAAAGCGGCTTTGTTAAAGCAAAAAGAAGAAGGAGTTAAACAAAAATGGCAGGGTTTTACTTTAAGCGGGGCAATTGCGCGCGAAGGCGCTTTGATTTTTAAAGACGGCAAAGAAATCGGCAGACTTACAAGCGCGACTTATTCTCCTTTGTTTAAAGCTATTTGCGCCGGATACGCGCCGGCGGATTTGGCGGAAGGTTCCGAAGTAGAAATTGAAATACGCGGCAGGAAAGTTCCCGCCAAATCGGCAAAAATGCCGTTTTACAAAATATTATAGAGAGGTATTAAAATGTACAATCAGGAAAATTGCAAATTCTCCAAGACTCACGAATGGGCTTTTATTGAAGGCGGCAGCGCCGCGGTTGGCATAAGCGATCATGCGCAGCACGAAATCAGCGATATAGTTTTTGTCGAGCTGCCCAAAATAGGGGATAAAGTTGAAGCCGGCAAAAGAGCCGCCGTCATAGAATCGGTAAAGTCCGCTTCCGATTTTTACTCCCCGTTATCTGGCGAAGTTATCGAAGTCAATAATGCCGTTGCTTCCGATCCTTCGCTTGTAAACAAAGCTCCGCACGGCGAAGGCTGGATATATAAAATCAAATTATCCAATCCTTCCGAAGCGGATTCTTTGCTTTCGTTTGCAGATTATAAAGCGGCTTTGTAATCTATAAAATAAGTTATCGCAATCCAAAACGCCGCGGATATTTTATATCGCGGCGTTTTTGCATGATATTTTCATATATAAAAATTTTTTACAAATTTATTTTCCTATATCTTTTTATCACGTCTTGAGATAATGAAATATATAAAAAAATAAAATTTTTCCTTATTATTAATTAAAAATTGCACTGATAATATGAGCCTATGAGTCCTATGATGCCGTTGCCGACGCCAGTGCGCTGAGCTTCAGACACGCTGCAGAACTCTTTGCATAATCTTTGCTGAATGTCGTTTACCGCTATGCACCATGTGGTAATTTTTCTAGTCGGTATATAAAACGATGATTCAAGCTCCATACCGCTCTTGGATATTATTTTATAATAACCCCCGTTGGGATTGGGAGGAGTCATCCAATATATTATCTTGCCATTTGCGGGAAGCGATATGTCTAAAGCGTCCAATGACTCGGGGTATTGTCCGGTTACAAGATGATATCTTAAAACAGCTTCGTCTATCTCGCGTTTTCTGGCTGCCATTTGGGACAACAGGGTCTTTTCTTTTGCGTAAAAATATCGCGGCAAAGCAATAGCGGCGAGAATGCCGATGATGAGAACGACAACTAATAACTCAATTAAAGTAAACGCTTTTTTGTTTCTTATACTTATAATACTGCCTCCATACATAAAATAAGCCTTTGCATGAGCAAAGACTTTACTAAACTAAAACAATTAAATTTGGGAATTAAAGAGAAACCGCAGTATTCTCCCTTAGTAAAGAGCCTGCCCCCGAATGTCTTAATCGGGGGGAGAGCCGCTTTAGCGGCGGGGGATTTAATATTGTAGTTAGAACTGCTTTTATTAAATCTTTTTTCCGACTTATGGACTTTCGTCCCTAAGTCTCCCTCTCTCTTTACGAAAGAGAGAAAAAAGCATAAGTTTTTTCCTCTCCCTATAAGAGGGGATGTGTAGTTTCCTTAATTCGTTGACAAAAATAAGTAAAAATAAAGAGAGGTAAAAAACTTATGGA
>JAIRMX010000061.1 GCA_031258375.1 Elusimicrobiota bacterium
ATATATTGTACCAGTCCGCTTTTGATTTTTAAATGACAAATATCTGGTCTTGTTGCACAATTAAGAGACAAAAACAAGGTGAGCAGCGTATACTTTTAGTATATGAAAAGAAAAATAAACACTACTCAAAAGAATAATAGCAAAAGAAGAACTCCTAAGTCCAATAAAACAATAATAAATTGTTCAGAATACAACAAAGCACTAGCAACACGCGGGAATATCTCCGTTTAGATCTCAGAGGCAATAGCGAGGTAGGATATAATCGCAGGAATATAGTTGAGAACAGTTTTTATCGATTAAAGAGGATTTTGGGAGCAATCTAAAATCTCGCAGCGAAGAGGAGCAGTATACGGAACAGTGTATAAGGGCTAGTTTAATAAATAGGTTTAACAAGTTGGGACTGCCAAAATACGCAGTTTAGAGAATAGTTGGAGGGCTATTGCGCTTTTTGTTGTGTTTTGGGCAGCTTCTTTACCTAATTGTGCAACAAGACCATAGTGCCCAAAAGGCCATTGACAGTAAACTATTTTTAGATTATACTTATATTAACTATAAAAAGCCTGCACTTTTTAGGCCGTCATGCGGGACACTGTATTATACTTTTTAGGCCGCTATACCGAACTTGTTATTAGGCTGTCATGCTGAATTTATTTCAGCATCTGTAGTTAAAAATAAAGACAGAAAAACAAGTTCCGCATGATAATATAAAGGAGAAATAAAATGAAAATAAAGAAATACGTAGTACTTTTAACGCTTTTTGCCGTTGCTCTGCTTTTGCCGCCTTTAATTTCAAACGCGCAAGAACAACAAAAAGCAAAAGAGACAGAAAATGCAAAGGTATTTATTGAAGCAGCAGCTACTGGAGATATAGAAATCGTTACTGCTTTACTGAAAGCAAAAATAAATCCTAATATACAGGATGGGAATGCTTTAAAGTTTGCTACACTTTTTGGCCATAAAGAAATAGTAGAGATATTGCTTGAAGATCGCAGAACAGATCCGAACATAAAAGATAATCATGGCAATACTGCTTTAATGGAGGCTGCACAAAAAGGCCATAAAGAAATAGTAGAGATATTGCTTGAAGATCACAGAACAGATCCGAATATAAAAAATAATGAAGGCTGGACTGCTTTAACGTGGGCTACAATATTCAATATAAATAAAGAAATAGTAGAGATATTGCTTAAAGCAGGAGCAGACCCGAATATAAAAGATAATAATGGCTGGACTGCTTTAAGGCATGCTACAGTTCGTGACCATAAAGAAATAGTTGAAATACTAAAAAAAGCCGGCGCAAAAGAGTAACAAAAAATCTTATCGCGACAAAAAGCCCCGCGCGCCAAAAAGCCGCGGGGCTTTTTGTTAATTCAAGAGCAAAGATACGCGAATTGGCATTGTTTATAATACATATAAAAAAATAGTACAATATATATGAAATAAAACGTATTAAAAATAAGAGGAGGAAATTATATGTCAGTTAAAGTAGGTATTAACGGGTTTGGCCGCATAGGACGGTTAGTTTTTAGAGCGGCGCTAAACCGCAAGGATATAGAGATTGTCGCCGTCAACGATCTTGCTTCGGTTGATTATTTGGCTTATATGCTTAAATACGACACCGTACACGGCAAATTCCAGGGCGATATTAAAGTCGATATTCCAAACAGCAAACTTATAGTGAACGGTAAGGAAATACGCGTAACTGCCGAAAAAGACCCCGCAAATCTTAAGTGGAACGAGGTTGGTGCCGAGTATATTATGGAATGCACAGGTTTGTTCTTAACTAAGGAAAAAGCGCAGGCGCATATAAACGCGGGCGCAAAATATGTCGTATTATCCGCGCCTTCCAAAGACGATACGCCGATGTTCGTCACCGGCGTAAACGATAATGAATATAAAAAAGGCACGCCGATTGTTTCAAACGCTTCCTGCACGACAAATTGTCTGGCTCCTTTGGCAAAAGTAATTCACAACAAATTCGGCATTAAAGACGGTTTGATGACGACGGTTCACGCTACCACCGCCACGCAAAAAACCGTTGACGGCCCTTCCGCTAAAGACTGGCGCGGAGGGAGAGCGGCTTCGGCAAACATAATTCCTTCTTCAACCGGCGCGGCAAAAGCCGTCGGCAAGGTTATACCGGAGCTTAACGGCAAATTAACGGGAATGTCTCTACGCGTACCGACAATTGACGTTTCCGTGGTGGATTTAACCGTAAATCTTGAAAAGCCGGCAACTTACGCGGAAATTTGCGCCGAAGTTAAGCGCGCCAGCGAACAGGAAATGCAAGGTATTTTGGGCTATACCGAAGAAGATGTCGTGTCTTCCGATTTTATCGGCTGCACGCTTACTTCCGTGTTTGACAAAAAAGCCGGTATCGCTTTGACGGACACTTTCATAAAACTCGTCGCGTGGTACGATAATGAAATGGGATACAGCGCGAAATGTCTTGATTTAATCGCCAAAATGGCGGAAATCAACGGCAAGTAAATAAATATTATTTGCCGCCGGCTTAGAAATTGATTGTCGATTAATCTGCCCGCTTGGGAATTGTCTGAAAAAATTCCCAAGCGGGTAAAATTCAAATTATATATAATATAACGAGAAGCAAATATCCAAAATCAAACGGTATAAAATATGAACCTTAACGATATTGTAAAAATCCAAGATATGGATTTGAATAATAAAAACGTCATAGTTCGCGTGGATTATAACGTGCCGCTCAAAGACGGAAAAGTAGATAATCCAAAACGTATTATCGCGACGGAAAAAACAATAAAATATCTTTTAGGCAAGGGTTGCAGAATTGTTTTGATATCGCATCTCGGCCGTCCTAAAGGCAAAGTATCCCCCGAGTTTTCTCTTTCTCCGGTTGCGGTGGAAGTAGAAAAAATTATGGGCGTTAAAGTCCATTTTGCAAAAGACTGCATAGGCCCGGAGGCGGATAAAGCCGTTGATTTGGCTAAAAAGGGGGAAATTGTCCTGCTTGAAAATCTGCGCTTTCACCCCGAAGAGGAAGCCAATGATAAAAATTTTGCTCAAAAACTTGCCAAATACGGCGAAATTTTCATACAAGACGCTTTTGGCACCGTGCACCGCGCCCATGCTTCGACAAGCGCAATTACGCAGTTTTTGCCTTCCGCCGCGGGTTTTTTGATACAGAAAGAAGTTGAATTTTTAGGCGGCGCGCTCAACGATCCTAAACGTCCCTTTGCCGCCGTTATCGGCGGAGCGAAAGTATCCGATAAGATTATGGTGCTTAATAATCTTCTTGATAAAGTAAACGTTCTTGTTATAGGCGGCGGCATGGCATATACTTTTTTATACGCTTTAGGCAGGCATATAGGGACTTCTTTACTTGAAGACGACAAAATTGAAGAGGCAAAAGCGGTCGTGGCAAAAGCGCTGGCAAAAGGCGTAAAACTTTTATTGCCGCTTGATCATATTTGCGCAAAAGAATTTGCCGATAATATTCCCGCTATAACTACCGACGGGCAGGATATACCGGAAGGCTATATGGGCCTTGACATCGGCCCCGAAACAATAAAACTTTTTGAGAGAGAACTTTCAAAATGTAAAACTATTTTCTGGAACGGCCCCGTTGGCGTATTTGAAATGACGTCCTACTCAAAGGGCAGTTTTGCCATTGCTGAAGTTTTGGCAAAATTGACTAAAGAAGGCGTTATAACAATTATTGGCGGCGGAGACAGTCTGAACGTTCTAAAAAAGGCCAAAATCTCAAACGGTTCGGTTTCCCACGCTTCAACCGGCGGCGGGGCAAGTATGGAATTTGTCGAGGGTAAGGAATTGCCCGGTCTTACGGCTTTACTTAAAAAATAAATCGCGTTTATCGTAAAGACTATCGATATTAAGGAGAAATAAAGAATGTACAGCTTATTTTTAGTTCTGCACTTTGTGGCTTGTCTGATGCTTATTATGTTAGTGCTTATGCAAAGC
This sequence comes from Elusimicrobiota bacterium, assembly GCA_031258375.1. GTDB lineage: Bacteria > Elusimicrobiota > Elusimicrobia > Elusimicrobiales > Elusimicrobiaceae > Proelusimicrobium. The sequence continues at coordinate 3,958 of JAIRMX010000061.1, forward strand.
GGCAAAGGCTCTCAAGCCGGCATATTTGGCAGCGCAAACAGCGACAGCGTTTTTGCCGGTCCTTCCGCGGCGACGTTTATTACTAAGTTTACTGCCGGCGTTGCGGCGTTTATTATGTTTACGTCAATATTTTTGACGATAAATTCCAGCAAACGCGGCATGAGTTCAGTTGTGGATAACGTTAATATTCCACCTTCTACGCCTGTTTCCGCGCCCGTTGCGCCTGCTTCAAAATAATTATTATAATATATGCCTTCTTACGCTACTCTCCGCATTTTTGCGGAGAGTTTTGCATAAGCCGGTTTTTGTGCGATTTTAAATTAAATATAATTTCGCATTAGCGCAAAAAGTAACCGCTAAAGCCGAATTTGTCGTTTCCATATCTTGATAACGGATAAAATTTGTACATTTAATAAATTTTTGATATAATAGTCAATAGGGGATTTGACACGGAGTTTATTTGTGACTGAAAATACCGCTGTTTTAGCTAATTACGACAATGTTTTAGAACGTATAAAGGCGGCTTCTTTAAAAAGCGGAAGAGACTTCGAAAAAATCAATATTTTAGCAGTTACAAAGTATGCTCGGTCGCAGGATATTGCAACTCTTTTAACGCATAGAAATGTTTTTGCCGTGGGCGAGTCGCGCGTTCAAGATAGTTTGCAAAAATGGAACAATGCGCCGTTAAACGCTTTTAAAACTAAAAAATTTTTCATTGGACAGCTGCAAAGCAACAAAACGCTTAAGGTGTTGGAAAAATTTGATATTATATGTTCTCTCGATAATGCTAAAATATCGGCAAGACTTAACGAGCAGGCTGAAAAACTCGATAAAAAGGCAAATTGTCTTTTGCAAGTGAAATTAACTGAAAAACTGACGCAAGGCGGCGCGGACTTAGACGAAGCGCCGGCGCTTATAAAAGTAATAAAAGAGCAAAATCCCAATATAAATTTGCGCGGCGTAATGGCGATAGCCCCTATTGCGCCTCCGCAGGAGTTGCGGCGGCTGTTTAAGAAAGTTAAAAATTTTTTTGATAATAATTTTGAAAAATCTGATTATCTTTCGCTCGGCATGAGCGAAGATTATGAAGTGGCGGTGGAAGAAGGCAGTAATTTGCCGCGTATAGGCGGCGCAATTTTTAAAAATAACGCCGGAGGAAACAATGATAATTAAAGTGCGCGCTATCTCCACGATGGGAGATAACGAAGTGGTAAGTAGAATAGGCAGTGTGCTCCGAGTTAAGGTAAAAACAAAAAAATTGGACAGCGACGCCAATGGCATTCTTAAAATTTTTTTGGCTGATTTTTTCGCAGTGCCGGAAGTTGAAATAAATATTATTAAGGGCAATAAAGGTAAGGAAAAAACCGTAGAAGTTCGCGGAAAAAGCGAAGAAGCGCTGAGAAAAGTAATGGACGCAATACCATAAAATTTGGATATAATAAAAACCCCGTTTGCATAAGCGGGGCTTTTTATTTGGCTTAATTGACGCGGTAAAGCGCGCTCAAGATTAATTTAGATTTTGAGGGAGATTAAAAGGTATTGAAAAACAAAAAGTAGAGCCCCGCCCGGGCCCAGCGCTGTCGTTTTCCATAACTCCGTTGTGCGCCGTAATTATATCGTACGCTATCGCCATTCCTAATCCCCATCCCATTTCGTGATATTCCGCAGACATAAAATCCGCCTGCTCAAAACTCTCAAATATCTTGCTCCTGTCTATATTCACCATCCC
>JAIRMX010000135.1 GCA_031258375.1 Elusimicrobiota bacterium
CGGGATTTACAATTTAAGAAAATTTTTAAACTCTGCGGATTTGGTTAAGTTTGCAAACGCCGCGCTCACTTATGCTGAGAGAGATTTGGACATAAATTTGCTTAGAACGATTATAAACGACACCAAACAGCCGCAAGAAGCTGAAGAATCAGAAATTAAAGACTGAAGCTAAGGAGATAAATTATGGGTGCTATTGTGCTGATTATATTAGGAATAATAGGATTTATTTTCGTGATTCCAATTATTTTATTTATCAAGATCTCTAATATTAACGACGATATATATGCCTTGCGTTCGGAAATTGACGAGTTAAAAGGGCAAATAAAACGACCGGATTTGGCATTGCGGGAAAAACAGCCTGAAATTAAGCCGCAAGCAGTATCGGAATCAGCCGCAAACGCCGCTGAAACGCAAACTATGCGGGAAGCTGTTGATATGCCTCGGCAGGAATCACAGCCGGCCGTATCAAAGGAACCTGCGGTTATATTGGCGGAGCAAACTTTGCAAAAAGATATTTCCGTTTCGACGCAAACAGCGGCGCATGAGGATACGGTTGCTCGGGAAGAAAGTTCTGAGTCGTCTTATTTTGAAAATGTTACTGCGGGGAAAATATTTTCGTGGATTGGCGGTTTTATGCTGTTTCTCGGCATAATTTTTGCCGTAAAGTATTCCGTTGAAAATAATTTAATAAGCCCTCAAGCAAGACTGATTAGCGGCGTTTTATTTTCTTTTTTTCTCATTGCTTTTTCGTTTTTCGTCAAAGATGAACAATATAAAACTACGGCCGATACTCTTTGCGGCGCGGGACTTGCGATTTTATACGGGGTTATATTCAGCGCTAAGTATTTCTATAATTTTTTATCGGCGACGTCCGCTTTCTCGCTAATGACTTTGGTTTCTTTTGCTTCCTTTGGGCTTGCGGTTTTCAGAAACGCCCAGTATATAGGCTATCTAGGCGTTATAACGGGTTTTTTAACGCCTTTGATATTAAACACCGGTTCGCATAATTATCTTATGCTATTTGCTTATTTGGCTTTTATAAACGCGGGCGCAATATCCGCCGGCATAGCAAAACGCTGGGATAAGCTTATTTGCGTCTCGCTTATTTTCACTTTTTTATTTCAAATCGTTTGGTTTTATCCGTGGTTCAGCGCGGATAAGCTTTGGGATTTTATCATAGTCTTTTGCGCCTACGCGGCGGCTTGCGCGTTTGCGTGTTTTCGCTTTAGAGATACTTTGAGCAGATTTGCAAAACAATCTTTCAGCGCGTATATTCTAGGCAGCTTTCTCTTCATATTTCTTACGAATATGAGCCTGCCCGCAATCGGCCTTGCGTTTTTCATAAACGTATTGACGGCCGCGCTCTTTTACTTAGAGCCGGAAGTATATAACCCATATTTCAAAACCGTAAGCATAGCCGCGTTTTTGCTTTTGGCTTACTGGTTTGGCGGCGTTGCGGGCAAGGAGCAAAACGGAATAATTTTGCTTTTATCGACTTTGTGTTTCAGCGCGCTTAACACCGTTGTCGGTATGGCAAAAAGAGTTGAAGGCGATACAATTTCCGCTTTTCTCCCCGTAGCGGCTTTACTGCTTTTGTTCATCATTCCGTTTAACAACGCGATACTATTGTCTTTCTTTGCTGTAATTTTCGCAGCGTCGGCGATTGCCGCGTCGATTGCCTGCGGGAGTGTCTGGACGGGCTGGGCGGCTTTGATAATTCTGAGCGCGTTTTTTATAAGGGGCATTTTCAGCGTCAATCTTCACATAGGTTTTGCGGAAGTTCTATTTTCATCCGTATTTTACACGGCGTTTTTTGGATTAATATTTATCGGCGCAAAACGTTTTGCGGACAAAATTCCGTCGAAAAACGGCGGCGGACTTGCCGAAGGCGCGGTCATTATGCCTTATATCGTTCTGGCTTGCGCGCTTTTACAAAACGGCATATCTCCGGTTTTAACTCTTAGTTTTTGCGGCGGCATTACGGCGATTATTTTATTTGTTTCTTATATCGCTAAAAGCAGCGGAGTGGTTTTATTCGCGCTCGGAGGAAGCTTCTTTACACAAATTGTATATGTGCCTTCCGCCGCTCTGTTTGGTTCGGCCGTTTTAATAGAAATTTTGATATTTATTATGTTCTTCGCTTATCCTTTTTTTGAGGAAGACGCCGATAATGCCCGGTGGCCGGCGGCGGCTTTAGCCGGCATCGCGCTGATTTTTAACTGCATATTCAAATTTAATCTTGCGCATGATTATGCGGGAGCTTTAAATCTCACTTGGATTTCCGCGTTTGCCGCCTTTCTATACGGCGTTACAATTGCGCTCGTTTTTGATAAAAACAAAATGCCGCAACCCGCTTACGGCAGGAAAATATCTTGGCTCGGCACGGCTTTCTTTTTTGCCGTTACCGTAATTTTATGCAATGAAATTAAGTTTTTTTGGTTGCCTATGGCAATTGCTCTGGAAGGCGGCGCTATACTTTGGCTGTATTCGGAATTCAGGCAAAAATGGGCTTATTGGGCCGGCTTCGCGCTGCTTGTGGCGTCGTTTGCCGTATTAATGCTTAATTTATTCTCCATAGAATACACGGGCGCGGAAAATAAAATATTCAACAATTTGCTTCTGATATACGGCGTAAGCGCGGCGGCTATGTATTTTGGCAGCTTAAAAGCGGACGAATATTCGCGCTCTGCCGGCAATAACGTGTCAGGTTTATTAGCCGCTTTTTCGTGGATTACTTTATTTGCTCTTATCAACGCCGAAATAGCTTTTTATTTTGCCGACGCGGGGAAAATATCATTTTTATCCGCCGGCAATTTTTCCAAAACGGTTGCATATACTTTAGCTTGGGGTATTTACGGCATGCTGACTTTATTTGGCAGTATCGGAGGTAAAAAGGCTCTAGCGGGCGCGTATGCGGGTATCGGGCTTGTAATTATCGCGCTGCTTAAATTATTTTTATCCGACGTGTGGATGCTAAGCACGCTTTACAGAATTATAATTTTTGTAGGTATGGCCGTGATACTTATAGCCGGCTCCTTTTTCTATCAGGCTTTGACGGGAATTTATAAAGACAAACAAGTATGACAATCAGAGAAATGAATAAAAATGAAAAATATTTTAATGTCCGGCGCAGTCCGGCATTTTAAGATTTAGACGTATAAATAGATAAAATTAAGTATCAGGGAAAGTAAAACCATAGGAGTTATAAAATGAAAATGTTAATTTTAAGCACAATTACGGGAATAATAGTAGGGGCATTGTTTACGTTTTTTAAACTTCCGCTTCCCGCGCCAAACGCTTTAGCAGGCATATTAGGCATTGCCGGTATGTATTTAGGATACGTTATAGTAAACTTTTTGAGAGGATAAAAATATTGATTTGGTTTCGGAAAGCGCAGATTTGACAAAACTTTACGTCCAAAAAGCAAAAAATAGAAATATAGTTTATGAAAAGGTCTTTCATCCTAACGGAAACTTAAACGGCAACTGGGTGGATAATGAAAAAATTTTGATGCCTTATCAGGAATAACCAAATTAAAAGGGTGAGTCTTGTATATCTTGTGACAATGTATATAAATGGCACATACCCCGTTGCTATTTGGTGACACCCATTTTAAAAAGCGGGAAAGTCAGGTTTCATAAATACTGCTTAAAAATGTATAATTTATTATGCATTTATATTGTTTTTTTTAAAAATATTCAGTATAATATATAAAAATGTAAGGATGTTTTTGTATGTTAAATTTAATAGACAGGCCACAATATTTGGAAAAATTAAAGGCGTGGAAAGATAAAAGCGATTTAATTAAAGTTGTAACCGGCATACGCCGTTGCGGTAAATCTACGTTATTTAAGTTGTTCCAAAACCACCTAAAAGAAACCGGCGTTAAAGACAAACAAATACTCGACATAAATTTAGAAGAAGCTGAAAATGAAGACCTGCTTGATTATAAAAAACTTCATAATTTTGTAGAAAAAAACATTTCTAAAAATAAAAAAAATTATGTTTTTATAGATGAAATTCAGCTTGTCAGTGATTTTCCCAAAACAATAAACAGTTTGCGTCTGAAAGAAAATATTGATTTATACGTGACAGGCTCGAACGCTTATATGTTTACGCCAAAAATAATAACTTTGCTTTCCGGGCGTTTTACAGAGATAAAAATGAATACTCTTTCATTTAAAGAATATTCGTTCGCTTTTAAGGACGAGAAAGATTTGTCAAAGTTGTATGAGAATTATATAAGCGACGGCTCTTTTCCGCAAATTTTGAAGCTGAGCGAAGATAAACAGTTGATACAAGATTATCTTGTCGGTCTGTATAATACGATAATTCAAAAAGATATTGTATTGCGCGGCGAATATAAGGATATTTCCCGCTTGGAGAGCGTCGTTAAATTTATTTTTGACAATATCGGCAATGAGACTTCCGTACGCAATATAAGCAATTCTTTGTTTTCCGACGGCAGAAAGATACATCCGCAAACAATAGAAAGTTATTTGCAGGGTCTTTTAGACAGTTTCCTGATATATAAAGCGCAGAGATACAATATAAAAGGCAAACAACATCTTCAATCAAATGCGAAATATTATGTTGCGGATATTGGTTTGCGGCGCGCTTTGCTTGGAACGAGGGAAGCCGATAAAAGCCAGATATTGGAAAATATCGTTTATCTTGAGCTTTTACGACGAGGGTATAGAGTCGAAGTCGGCAAGATAGGCGTTCAAGAAATAGATTTTATAGCTTCTTTGCCCGGCGGCAGGGTGGAATATTATCAGGTGTCTCAAAATGTTTTGGACGAAAAAACGTTAAAGCGTGAACTTGCGCCGTTGAAAGCGGTTGATGACAATTACCCGAAATTTTTGCTTACTAGAGATTATGACAATGCAATATATAACGGTATAAAACAGATAAATGTCTTGCAATGGCTTATGGATTAATGATATATCGGAGTTTATGATGGCATCGTCGGTATATATTTGAGTCATATTATTTTATATTTTTATAGTACAAATTGTCGTATATTTTATAATTTATGACCAAATTGTTTATGACCAAAAAAGTATTTTCAAAATATTTTATTTATTGCGTAGCAGGCATAATTGCGGCGCTAATTTTAGGCGGTCTGGGCTGGCTTTTGCTGAGGAAATACTCTTTTGCAAACCCAACATTGCTTTGGCTCGCTTTTCCGGTGGCAATTCTTTGCATTATAGCGGCTTTATTAAAACATATTTTTAAACCGTCGTTAAAATTCCCTCTGCCTGCCGTATTAAAAGAAGACAATCAAAAAAAAGAAAAAAATATTTTTGCGTTTCTTGCCAACTGGACTGCTTTTAGTTTATGCGCTCTTGCGTTGTTTCTGTGCGCCGTCGCGCTTGCGCGCCCGCGCAGCGAAGGCAAAACTATAATCCCGCCCACAAAAGGCATAGATATAATGCTTACTATCGATATTTCCCAAAGTATGCTTGCGCTGGACTTCCAGCCCGATAGAATTACCGCCGCCAAAACTACCGCCGAAGATTTCGTAAAAAAACGCGCTACGGACAGAATAGGCGTGGTCGTTTTTGACGATTTATCCATGCTTCAATGCCCGCTCACACTGGATTATTTTGCGGTTTTTGATTATATCAAGACGATAAATATCGGCATTACCGGCGGCAAAGGCGGCACCGCGATAGGCGACGCCGTGGCTTTGTCGGTCGAGCATCTTAAAAACAGCGCGGCAAGAAGTAAAGTCCTTATCCTTTTGACCGATGGGGAAAATAACAGCGGCACGGTGGATCCTGTTGCCGCCGCTAAAGCC
>JAIRMX010000159.1 GCA_031258375.1 Elusimicrobiota bacterium
AAGAAATATACAATAATAACGAAGAAGCGCGCAATATGGTTTCTTTTTGGGTGAAAGAATTTTATGATTTAATGTCCCGCTTTGATTTCCTGCCGAATTCCCCGACTTTAATGAACGCCGGACGGGATTTGCAGCAGCTTTCCGCATGTTATGTGTTGCCCGTGCCGGATTCGATAGAAGGCATTACAAAATCCCTGCAGGCGCAAAGCCTTATTCAAAAATCGGGGGGAGGAACGGGCTTTAGTTTCGGCAAATTAAGAGCCAAAGGCTCCATAGTCAAAAAAACTTCCGGCGTGGCCAGCGGCGCGCTTTCCTTCATGCAGCTTTTTGATAAAATGACCGACGTTGTCAAACAAGGCGGCACTCGCAGAGGCGCTAACATGGGCATACTGCCGTATAATCACCCGGAAATCGAAGATTTTATAAAAATGAAAGACGGCAATAATTGTATGGAAAATTTCAACGTTTCCATTGCCGTAGACAAACAATTTTTTGACGCCGTAAAGGAAAATAGAGATTTTGATCTGATTAATCCTTACGACGGGAAATCGACGGGCAAGTTAAACGCGGCAAAATTATTTGACACTATAGCGACATCGGCGTGGAAATCGGGAGATCCGGGCGTTATTTTTATAGATAGAATGAACGAATCCGGCTCTAATCCCACGCCGACTTTGGGACAGATTGAAAGCACAAATCCATGCGGAGAACAACCGCTTCTTCCGTGGGAACCGTGCAATTTGGGGTCAATAAGTCTTTCCCATTTTATAACCGGCGAAATTACGAAAGGGAAAATTGATTATAACGCTTTAGGCAAGGTTGTAAACACCGCGGTGCGCTTTTTGGACAATGTTATAGAAATCAACAATTATCCTCTGCCTGAAATCGAAAAAATGGCTAAAACAAACCGCCGTATCGGGCTTGGCATAATGGGGCTCAGCGAGGCTTTTGTAAAACTGGGCATAGCTTACGATAGTCAAAAAGGATTTGAAACCGCAGAAGAAATTATGGAATTTATAAACGACAAAGCTATGGAAGCTTCGGAAAATCTTGCAAAAGAACGCGGGGTATTCCCTAATTTTATAAATTCTATTTACGATAAAAACGGCAAATATTTTGCAGGCAAAGGAGTTTTTCCCCGCCACTCTGCGCGCACAACTATCGCGCCGACTGGAACCATTGCCATCACCGCTGGTTTGCAGGGCAGCGGAATTGAGCCGTTTTTTGCAATAGCATACACTCGTTACAACGCCGCGGCTCTCGACGCGATTAAAAACGGTCAAACGCCCGAGTCCGGCGACGTGTTTTTTGAAGTAAATTCCCTATTTAAAGAGATATCCGCAAAAAATAATTATTTCGGTTTAACAGAACGCGAGCTCTGGGCTAAAATAGACAGAAATCACAAAGCGGTGCGCGGCATAAAAGAAATTCCGCAGTTTATACAAGATATTTTCCCAACGGCACACGATGTCAGCATTGACGCGCATATAAAAATGCAGGCGGCCTTTCAGAGACATATCGACAATGCCGTCTCTAAAACAATCAATATGAACAATACGGCCACCGTTGACGATATCAAAAAAGCTTATTTGCTCTCTTACGAACAGGGTTGCAAAGGAATCACGATTTACCGCGACGGCTGCAAAGCTCAGCAAGTTTTAAACACAACGGCCATTACGCAAAAACCCAAAGAAGGCGTAAAACGCACAAAACCGTTTGGCGTATCTTCGCATTATTATGAAATACAAACCGGCTACGGCCCGCTGCACGTGCATATAAATTACGACGAGTTAGGCCCTTATCAGGTATTTACGAGCATAGCGCCAATAGGCACGGAAATAAGCGGTTTGGTTTCTTTGGTCGGCATATTGCTTTCAAAATATTTGGATTTAGGCGGGGACCCCGTTAAAATTCTAAAACATTTAAATTCCGTCAAAGGCGACAGGCCCATAGGCTTCGGCGAAAACCATGTAAATTCCATAGCGCACGCCGTGGCAATCGCGCTTAAAAGCCACATTAAAGGCCTTGATAAGGAAAGACTTGAAACCGAAGACAAACTTGACCTTTGGGACGCCAGCAAAGCGCAATATTGCCCTAAATGTTATTCTTCCAACATCAGCTTTGAAGGCGGTTGCAGCGGCCCGACATGCCATGATTGCGGTTATTCCAAATGCAGTTAATTCTTTCACCCTTTTGTAAAGGGAAAAAAATGCCTAAACGGAGAGAAATTTAATAAAATATGATAAAATAATTCCATAGCAAATTTGCGGAAGCCTTCACTCTGATAGGCACTCTAGGGCGCGCGCAGGAATTGTATGAACTCATCACCGGCAACGTCTCTCTTACATTTGATAATTTTGACGTTGATATGCCAAATGCTACGCCAACTTCTGGCAATGTTGGCGGTAACTTGCAATATCTTTCAGGAGGAGGGCTGCGCGGAAAAAATTTTGATTACGTTGTAGTTTCTCATGGCAGCGATTTTGGTATGGCGCTGTCGCCATTATAAGGACAAGCGGTAAATTTAAAAATGCAGGATTTGTGTATTCCAAAGGTCAGGTTTATTGTGCCGAACATCCTTCCGTTGATTTCTGTAGTATGTATAATACCACGTTTTATCAAACCGTTTCTGGATGGGATTTGTACAAAATGCCCTAAATTTCCTTACATGTACAATTGGGGTCTAACCCCAATTGTACATGTCTTATTCTTTCCCGCTCGGCAGCGGAGGCTATTTCTTGTTATTAATTATTCTTTATAAGCACGTATTTGCCAGCCAGTTCTCCTGTGATTTCTTGGCCGTTCATATCAAGCTGTATCAGCTTGCCGGCGCCGACTATATAGTACGGCGGGAACTCCTTAGTGTCCAAGATTATATGGCCGATTTTTCCCAGATACGTATAGCTTATCTTATAAGTTCCCTCCAAGTTTAAAGTGATCTCCACTTTAATGCCATTGCAATCCGCGCAAGGAATTATCCCCGCATAAGTCCCATCCCAGTCCACGCTGTTTCTGGAAGTACGCACTATGTCAACGTATCCTTCGTCGTGCGTTACAACGCAGTTACGGCTGACACAAGCCCCCAAGGCAAACATAAAAACAACCGCGCCTGCCATATAAACAATCTTCTTCATATTTTACTGCTCCTAATTTTCGTTTTTGCTACTATTGTTACTCCTATATTTTATCAAAAATTTAAGGCCCGGCGCTTGATAATAAAAACTTACGGTATATCGACATTTAGTATGATAAGCAGTTCAGTATAATTTTTTATTAAAAAATATATATCAGCATGATAAGTGGTAGTGAACCTAATTCGACGTTATGAGCGTAGATCGATGTCAGTCTCATTGCTACCCTTTGAATTGCAAACATAACAAAATCCCCTGACAAAATGGCAGGGGTTTTACTAATGATATCCTAAATGGAAATTATAAATTACCCAAATTGAGGCAAGATTCTCCCGGACCCCAACCGCAATACGTCCTTTTCGGATTATACTCTACTCCGCCAAGCGATCTGCAAAAAGAATCATCTTCCATATCTGCGGAAGTTCTACATGTAATTGTATTGGGTTGATACATATTTAAGTCACCGCATATTACGATTTTGTTAAAGGAATCGTTCCTTTGACTATATGCACAAGCATTTTTTGTATTCTGATTTATGATAAGTGACCATTTGCCTACCCATGCCACACCAGTATCAGATACTCTCTTAAAATGTCCGATATTTGAAAGGTCTACTGGAAGTTGGTCTAAAGTTAAGGGATATTCGCCATATGTCAAATGATACATTTTTTGCGCTTTGGCAAATTCTTTGATGACCCAAACGACTTCCATCCCTTCAGTTTTTTTAACAGCTTTTAGATAATTTGGGATTGCTATCGCAGCGAG
>JAIRMX010000193.1 GCA_031258375.1 Elusimicrobiota bacterium
CAAAGTATGTCGAGTATGGACGAATGATTAGGCGTGATTATCGCGCCGTTTTTAGGCCAGTTTCCCTTAAATTCTACTTTGAAACTCTTTGCGGCGGGTTTTAACAGCAGGAAAACAAATTTTGAAATTATATAAAAGAAATAGCGGGCTTCATTTTCGCGAAAGCCCGTTATATAGAAATATGGATAACAAATTATGCCTAATACTCCAAAACCAGAAAATCCGATCAGCGTCGTAATAAGTAAAATAATTTTCTTTAAAAAATTAAACATTATTTTTTTGTTTAATTAATTTTTCTATAAAATCATATAATCCGCCAAGGCTGCCGAAATCGCCGACTTTATAGTTATTTCTTATATCGACTTTAAAGGCCTGCTCAAGCGTGATAACCATATCTACCGCGTCTAAACTGTCCAGACCCAGCGAAACAAAATCAGCCTCAGGAGTAAGGAGGGATTCGTCAAGCTCGAACTCCTTGACTAATGCCCGGTTTACTATTTTGATTATTTCTTCTTTCTGCATATTATTTTACATATCTCCTTATAACCATAGATGCGTTCGTTCCGCCCAGAGCAAAGCTGTTTTTCATAAAAGTATTTATACTGATATCCTGCGTTTTCGTGATATGACTTATGCCTGAACAAGCGGGATCTATCTCTTCCAAATTAAGGGTAGGAGCTATTTTGCCGCAGAGCATCATCTTTATTATAGCAATTAATTCTATGCTTCCGCTTGCGGCCATAGTATGCCCTAAGTGTCCTTTAAGGCTGTTTACTTTCGGTTTCAAACCGAAAACTTTCGCTATGGAAACCGCCTCCTCCGCGTCGCCCGCAACGGTGCTAGTGGCGTGGGCGTTTATAAGATCGATATTATCCGGCTTTATGTCTGCGTTTTGTAAAGCGAGGCTCATGCAGTCTATAATGCTTTCGCTTGAAGGATGCGAAATGCTTTTTGTCTCAGTGTTAGTGGCAAAACCCGCAATTTCGGCAAGGATATCGGCGCCGCGCTCTAAAGCGTTTTCTAAAGATTCTATATAAATCATTCCGCTGCCTTCCGAGCAGACTATGCCTCCGCGTTTAATATCAAACGGACGCGAAGCCTTTGAAGGAGCGTCGTTGTATTGATTGCTTGCCGCGTTCATTATTGAAAAACAGCCCGTCATCATAGGGTGATATTCGTCGGTGCCGCCGCATAAAGCGCTTTTAATAAGACCGGCTTTAACGGCTTGGTAGGCAAGCCCTATGTTTACCAAACCTGTGGCGCAGGCATTGCATACTCCAAAACCGGGTCCTTTAATATTTAAAGATTGCGATAGATTAGCTAATGGAGAATGATTCATTACCTGGAAAACCGCCGTGGTTTTTACCTGTTCAAGATGCTTATTAATGTATTTTTCGGCAAAATCTATCCATGCCTTCATGCTGCTTATGGTTGAGCCTATATAAAGGGCTGTTCCTTCGGGCGCCGTTTCGTACTTGGCGGATTTTAATGCCTCAATGGAGGCCATAATGGCAAACATAGACATTTTTGTCATTGAACGTCTATATTGGCGCGGTATAAAACTGAAATCTATTTCAGGCGCGGTTCCCGCGGTAAAACTTGTTATTGAAGGGATGGATTTTAGCTCTTCGTAAACGGTTATGCCGCTTTTACATTCAAGTAAATTTCTAACAAGCGTTTCTACGCCCGCTCCAAACGGCGATACGACGCCTACTCCGGTTATTACCACTCTGTTATTTGCCATAATATTCTTCATTAATATTTGAGAATATTTTTCAAGGATTCGCTTTAACTTTTTCGCCGTTTTCCATTTGGTGGAAAAATAATAGAGACATTAGATTATTTATCTTTAATTCCGTACCGCCGTATTTGTTCAAATTGAAACCATTTGATACCTTGATACTACTTGCCCCACGCTCATAGCCGTCTGAAAAAATTTTTATTGTAGAGTCCGCCAAAAATATTCCAAGATCCCAGGACCATTTCCCTACGTAGGTTAAATATGGAGCAGATATGTCCGTTGACTCGTTAATTACTTTTACGCGATACTGATTCTTAGAGAGCCAATCTTTCATGACGTTTAAAAAACCGTCTCTGGTAGCGTCGTTGTTTACAACATATACTACACGATCTTTTTGAAAAAACTTTGCGGCTTGTTCTCCCCGCACCGCATATTTTGTGCAAGCAGTTAAACAACAAACGCAACATAACAATAATATGCTTTTTTTCATTTTAATTTACCTCTTGCTTAATATCCCATACAAAAAAAATTATACCAGATTTATGCGTCTGCGTTATGTACTTTTTGAAATTATTTTATCTACAAGCAAAGCCGTTATTATTGCGCCTAAAAGGCCGGGCGCTATTATAGATCGTCCGGAAATATACAGGCCGGGTATTTTAGTAATAGGCAGAATTTTTGTTTTATTTACGTCATGCATAAGACCGTAGCCGCTGTAATAACCCGCGAAACGACGAGTAGTCGCCGGAGTTGAGACCTCGAGATATTCTTCTATACTATCAGCAATTTCCGGAAAAAGCGAAGCTATATCTTTTTTAAGAATCTCGGCATATTTTTCCTTTTTGATATTATATTCGGGCGCTTTTTTATCCCACATTTGTTCCGAAGGCGGAACAAGCGATATTATGCTGAGGGCTTGAGGCTTAGAATTAGAAAAATTTATATAGTATGAGCGCGTTTTCATATCGGGCGAAAAGATGCCGTTTATATTCGTATCGGACACAACAAACATATTGCTCTTTTTAAAGTATTTCCCGTCTTTAAGTATAGCGTAAAGAGTAAAGAAGCCGGGCGTTTCTTCCAGCTCGTTAATTCTTGCTTTATAACCCTCCCTGTAAACATTTTTAGGCGCGATATTTAAAAATATTTTAGGATGCACGGTGCTTATGCAGGTATTACATACAAACAGGCCGCCTTTATCGGTGAAAATATGCTTTTTGCCGTCTTTATATTCTATTTTAACGGCTTTTGCGTTAACAAATATATCCGCGCCGTTTCTTTCAAGGCTGTTTTTATAAGCTTTATTTATGGCAAGACCGCCGCCCTTTATACCCCACGCGCTTTTGTATAAACTTCCCGAAATGCGGCAATGTTGTCCAAATGAAATTTTTGACGGAGGCGTGCCATGTAAAAATGCCGAGACGGAAAGAATGGCTTTCAGCTCCGGCGATTTAAAATATTCGTCCAGAACTTCCTGCAGTGAAGGCGGAGAGTCGATAGCCGCGCTATAGAGAGAGTCTTGTTTCTTGTGCATATTAAGAAAAAAAGATTTGCTTAGGGTGTTCTCAACGCGGTCAAGATAAGCCGTTATAGCTTTTTTTTCTTCCGGGAAAGCTTCGTGTAAATTATTTGCAAGATTTTGTTTGCCATACGCCATTTTAAAGACGCGGCCTGTAGGAAGAATATGTATTTCGTCATATCCGTCCTGAAGCAGAGGGAAAGGTTCTAAATCAAGTCCCAGTTTATTAAAAATATAATGCCCGAAGTCTCCTTCGCCTAAACTTGAAGCATAGTGAAAACCCGTTTCAAAATGTACGCCTTTGCGCGAAAACCCGTTCATTATCGGCGATATTGTCGCTCCAGCTTCGAGTATTGCGGTTTTTTTACCGCGCTGAGCAAGTAAAAGCGCGGACGTTAATCCGCTTATGCCGCCGCCGATAACCACGCTGTCGTATTCTTTCAGCATATGCCGCCGTTTACTTGAAAAACCTGTCCCGTGATGTATTCGGCCTTATCGGAACAAAGAAAAGAAACAAGTTCCGCCACGTCGCTTGTTTTGCCGATACGTCCCAAAGGTATGGTTTTTACGATTTCTTCCATAGGAAGGCCTTTAATCATATCTGTTTCTATAAAACCGGGCGAAACCGCGTTTACCAAAATATTTCTCTTGGCGACCTCGTTTGCAAGCGAACGAGTTGCGGCTATTAATCCCGCTTTGGCGGCGGAATAATTCGTCTGGCCGGGGACGGCGACATGTCCCGATACCGAAGTAATGTTTACGATACGTCCCTGCCGGTTTTTTATCATAAAAGGCAGCAACAATTTGGCAATATTAAAAAATCCGTCCAAATTGACGTCTATAACGCTTTTCCATTCGTCGGGGTTCATCCAAACGAGCAAATTATCTTTTCTGAACCCGGCGTTATTTACAATTACAAAAGGGATTTCATTTATTGAAAGCAAAGGTTCTAAAACTTTTTTAGCTTCTTCAATATTGGTTACGTCAAACTTCATTAGAACGCATTTTCCGCCTAAGTCCTCTATTTCTTTTTTTACT
>JAIRMX010000042.1 GCA_031258375.1 Elusimicrobiota bacterium
CTGGGGGGGGGGGGGGGTATAGTTTGCTGTCAATTACCAAATTTACTACATTTTCAATGCCGTTTTGATTGGATTGCGCTTTCATATTTTTACATCCGTTTATTTTTTACTATTTTTACTTAAAAATTTAGTATATAAAATTTATTGCATATACGCAATAACAAAAGCCAGCGCGTAATTTTTTGTATGGGAAAGCGAAATTTTAAACGAAATATTTCCCGCGCGCTTATCATGCACGGATATTTGCGGTTTATTATTTTCGTCCTTTGTAATCTCTATTTTTTTAAGCATAATGCCGTCAAACGGCAACGCTTTAAAAACCGCTTCTTTGGCGGCAAAGCGCGCCGAAAGACACTCGGCATAATTTTTTTTTGAAAGGCAATATTTTAATTCGGCAGGCGTGAAAATACGCTCCAAAGTTTTTTTGCCCAAACGTTTAAACCTTGCGACTTCTTCTATATCCGCGCCTATATTAATTATCCGCATAGATTATATTATCCCCTCCCACAGCGCTTTACCCGCGCGATTTGATAAAACGATAGAAACGCTTTTGCTCGGGGAACAAAGAACCGACGCGCTTTATTCCACCGTCACGCTTTTGGCGAGATTTCGCGGACGGTCAATTTCGCGGCCTCTTAAATCCGCTATGTAATAAGCAAATAATTGCAGCGGCACCGCGGCAATAATAGGGAAAAGATTCTCGCCGGTTTTGGGCAAAACTATCGCATTGCTTAAACATTCGTTCGTTATCATTATCAAATCGGCGCCGCGCGCCTCGACTTCGCGGCAGGAATTAAGCATTTTGTCATATGTCTTGCCCGCGGGCATAAGCGTAATTACCGGCGTTGCGGCGTCTATCAGCGCAATCGGCCCGTGTTTGATTTCCCCGCCGGCAAAACCTTCCGCGTGCAGATAAGAAATTTCCTTAAGTTTCAGCGCGCCTTCAAGCGCAAGCGGATATCCCGTATTGCGGCCAAGAAAAATAAAAGAAGGTTTTTTATATGCTTTTTTTGCGATTTTTCTGATTTGTTCCCGCGTTTTTAAAGCTTGCGTCATCAAAGCGGGCAGCCGGTACAATTCCTTATATAACGACGCGGCTTCTTTTTTGCTCAGCGCGCCGCGCGCCGCGGCTAAATTTATCGCAAGCGAATAAAGCGCGGTAAGCTGAGCCGTGAAAGCTTTTGTCGATGCGACGCTGATTTCCGGCCCGCAATGCGTATAAACGGTAAAATCGCTTTCCCGCGCGATTGTGGAGCCAAGCACATTGCAAACGCTCAAAACTTTAACGCCGGCTTTTTTTGCCTTTATCAGCGCGGACAAAGTATCGGCTGTCTCGCCCGATTGAGATATTGCCGCCAAAACCCAATCTTTCTGAAAATTAACGTCGCGGTATCTAAATTCGGACGCGGTTTCAACTTCCGCGGGAAGTTTGGCAATACTTTCAATCCAATATTTTGCGGCCAGCGCGGCGTGATACGCGGTGCCGCAGGCAATTATATAAAACCCTTTGATTTTTTTTGCCCGGGCAGGAGTTATGGAGAAAGATTTTTCTATATTCAAAGGCAAAGTTCTTAAAGTATCTTCGACGGCTTGCGGCTGGTCAAAAATTTCCTTAAGCATAAAATGCTTATAGCCGCCTTTCTGCGCGGAGGCCGAGTCCCAGTTAATAAAGCTGATTTTACGCTTTATATTCCCGCCTTGAGCGTTTGTTATTTTATATCCCGTCGGAGAAATTTTTATAATATCGCCGTCTTCAAGGAAAATAACTTTTCTGGTATATTCCAAAAACGCGGGAACGTCCGAGGCCAAAAAATACTCGTCTTCAGCGATACCCAAAACAAGCGGACTTTGTTTTTTAGCGGCCATTAATACGCCGGGTTCCTTTGAATACATAGCCGTAATTGCGTAAGCGCCTTTCAAATGTTTGACGGCCGAAGTAAAAGCCGCTTCAAAATTCTTTGTTTTTTTGAGATATTCTTCTATAAGATGCGCGGCTACCTCGCTGTCAGTTTCGGATTTAAATTTATGGCCTTTTGCGGCAAGCCGCTGTTTTAATTCAAGGTAATTTTCGATAATGCCGTTATGAACAAGCGCGATTTCGCTTTTATTGCCGGTATGCGGATGCGAATTTTCCTGCGAAGGTTTGCCGTGCGTCGCCCAGCGCGTATGCCCTATAATGCAGAAAGAGTTAACTTTATCTTTTAAAGCAAGCTCCTTAAGGTTTTCAACTTTTCCGACGGATTTTAAAATATTTATACTTGCGTTTTGCAGGTAAGCTATGCCTGCTGAATCATAACCGCGGTATTCCAGCTTCTTAAGACCGTTCAGAATTACGGTATTGCCGTTTTTTTTGCCGGTATATGCCGCTATTCCACACATAAAACCCCCGCTGAAACTTAACGCGCGTAAAAAGATACGGCTTTTCTCATCTCGAGCAAAGCTTGCGGCAGGCCGACAAAAACCGCGCGCGATATTATGGAAAACCCGATATTCAAACATTCCATACCGTTCTGTGCCGCGATATCCGAAACATTTTCAAAATTAAGTCCATGCCCGCTATGCACTCTAAGCCCAAGCTCTTTTGCAAGTATCGTCGACATTGAAATATCTTCAAGAAATTTCTTTCTTATATGTTCGGTCTTTGCCTCGCTGTAGTCTTTAGTGCAAAGCTCGACAATTTTTGCGCCGGCAGATTTTGCTTTACGAACGTCGTAAGGCGCGGGATTTATAAAAAGACTTACGTCTATGCCGTCTTTTTGCAGGCGCGCCGTCGTTTTTTTAAGCGCGGATATCGTTTTTAAGTCCATTTTAAGCCCGCCGGAAGTCGTAAGTTCGTTTGGATATTCCGGCACTATGCATACCGAAGCAGGCTTGTATCTTAGCGCAAGCTCGACCATTTCTCTGGTATTTGCCATTTCAAGATGTATGTGTTTGCGGAACTTTTTGGTAAGCCTTTCCAAATCGGTTTCCTGCATATGCCGCCTGTCGCGGCGTATATGCAGAACAATATACTCCGCGCCGAGAGCGAGGCAGTTTTCGGCCGCTTCGACCGGATCGGGGAAATTTCCCCCCCGCGCCTGCCTTAAAGTTGCTATATGATCTATATTAACGCCAAGTTTAACCGTCATAATTTATTCCCCTAAAAAGTTAAATCTTATTATTATTATACTAAAAATAATACGGCTCTTTGCATTTAGCGCGCGCCCGGTCTTGTTGGACAATTAGGAGACAAAAGGAAAGTGAGCAGCGTATACTTTTAGTATGATCGAAAAAATAAACACTACTCAAAAGAATAACAGCAAAAGAAGCGCTCCTAAGTCCAATAAAACAATAATAAATTGGTCAGAGTACAACAAAGCTCTGGCAGCACGCGGGAATATCTCTGTTTACATATCTGAGGCAATGGCTAAGAAAGCGTTCCGCAAATCTCGCAAAACACATAAAGCGGGTCATCCGCAAACGTATAGAGACAGCCTAATCCTGCTTATATTAACCTTGCGGGAACTATTTCGCCTGCCGCTGCGCCGGAGCAGCGGTTTTGCGGGTAATGTACTGTTGAATATGGGAGTTAAGCGGCAGCTGCCGGATTACACTGCTTTAT
>JAIRMX010000132.1 GCA_031258375.1 Elusimicrobiota bacterium
GAAAAGCATTGCACAAGCTAAAGAGCAATATTATTTATTTACAGGACAAGTCACGGGAGATGTTGATTTGCTGGATATAACTTTCCCTTATAAAAGCAAAACACTGCGGGAAGACGGGACTTATTATGATTATCAGTTAGACAATTTTGACGGATACGTCGCTGTAAGAAATCTTAATGACGGCGTAGTTTTATTCATAACTTCACCTTACGGTTATACTATTGACTATAATTATCCGAGACAATCAACATGTAAAGCTCCGTCGGACAGCAAAGGCGAGAATATTTGTAAAATAATAGGTACTTTCCAGAAAAATTACGGAACCAACAACGTCTATACAATAAATGCTTTCTAGTATACTAATTATCAAAACGATAAATCCTTATTTTTATATTTTTTCATAAAATGATAGAATTAAAGAGCAGAAAACGTTTATGCAGAAAATCACAAAAAATTTTTTCAAAAAATATTTCCCGCGCCGCGCAAAAAGTTCTTACAAAAATTTAAACGGCAGGGTTTTAATTGCCGCCGGCTCGGCCAATATGCCCGGCGCGGCCGTTTTATGCGCGCGCGCCTGCTACCGCGCCGGCGCCGGGCTTGTTACTTTAGCCGTTCCTAGTCAAGTGTATAATGCCGCTGTTAAAGCCGTGCCGGAAGCCGTCATTTTACATTTGCCTTGCAAAGAATATTTGAACGCTTCCTCGCTTAAATCCATAATCTCGCATAACAAAAAATTTCCTCACGATTTGCTTGTTGCAGGCCCGGGTCTTGGCAAAGGCGCGCAAATTGTTTTAAAACTTCTTGCTCAAACAAAGCTGCCCGCCGTGATAGACGCCGACGCTTTAAATTTCCTTGCGCAAAAAGGCGTTTTTGGGCTTGATAAAAATATTCCGCATATCTTAACGCCTCACGCGGGCGAGATGAAACGTCTGCTCAAAGCAGTTAAAATAACCGATAATTCCGCAAAAAAACTTTCACAGATAACCGACGCTATAGCAATTTTAAAAGGGCCTTTTACAAAAGTTTGTTATAAAGAAATTATAATGCAAAATACAACCGGCAACGAAGGCCTTGCAAAAGCCGGCTCCGGCGACGTTTTGGCGGGCATAATCGGCGGCATTTGGGCGCAGCTGATTAAAAAAGAAACCGGCGATTTGCCTAAACAAAAAGCTTTTAAGGCGGCGGCTTTGGGCGTTTATCTGCACGGCGCGGCCGCGGACGAAGCGGTTAAGAAAATAAGCAAAACCGCGCTTATGGCAAGCGAGATTTATACTCAAATCCCCCGTGTCATTCTTAATACATTTCAAACGAGGCTTTACTTACGGAAGAATGGGTTGAAACAGGAGTGCAAATAAACGGGAAAATAAGAGACAGAATAAAACCGCCCACAAGTTTGGATGGAGAAAGCCGCTAACGGACTGCGCTTGCTTTGCCTAAAATAAAACGGTTGCTTGAAAGCAAAAATATAGTTATAATAATAATATTCTTAAGAATGATAAATGCGGTTGCAAAACTAAAATAAAAAAATTGGAGGATAAGTATGTTTCAAAAATTGTTAAAAATAAAACGCCTTAAAGGTTTTACGCTGATAGAGCTGCTTGTTGTGGTTCTTATTATAGGCATTCTCGCCGCCGTCGCGTTGCCCATGTATAATAACGCTGTTGAGAGAAGCAAGACTGCCCAGCTTAAAGTGCTTATGAGAAGCATATCAAGCGCGGAAGAAATTTATTTTAATACCTACGGGGAATATACTACGGATTTTGACGCTCTGGATATCAAGCTGGGCGGTACGGTAATGCCGGGAAGGGGAGTGTGTAACTTAGGCTCCGTAAATTATATGAAATTTGACAATTTTGAGATTATTTTAGGAACCGGTATTGGAACGGAAATGACATCCGTTTATGGGATGAGAACAAACGGCAAATATAAATGCGGTGGATTCAAATACAGCCCCGTTGCGGATGCGGGGGGGGGGGGGGGGGATGTCTAAGTGATTGCGGTGCGTAGAAGCTGCCGGCGCGGGCTCAGACGTAAAAGGCGCATATTGCAAATTAGTTGGCTATCCTAATTTAGTTTATACATCTGAGTGGGACGATAGGAGTTATTCCGATTAAGGGCTGCCAAAAAATGCTGAGATAAAAAGAAAAAGGCGGTATTTATGAAAAAAATTTTAACTTTTTACATGTTGGTTTTTACGATGTTTTGCGGCTGTACGGCTTTGGATAATGAGAACGCGTATTATCGTCCAAACGCGCAAATAATGCCGCAGCATATAACAAAACTGCATGTTCGTTCCTTTATAAACAGAACTGCGGTATTTGCTCTCGAAGACCGTTTGACGATAGAAGTTGTCGACGAATTTTTAAGGAACGGTTATTACAATATCGTCAACGAATCTCAAGCCGACGGCGTTTTAGCCGGCGAAATTATAAGATATATTCTTGTCCCGATACAATACGATACGCAGCTTGTGCCGCTTGTATATCGTATGGAAGTTCTCATAAATATCCGCCTTATAGATAAAAAGACCGAGCAGACCGTCTGGCAGGAGCCGGCGCTTTTGCAAGTTTATACTTACTCCGCTTCAACTATGCCGGGCGGTCTTACGGAAGAAGCCGCGCGCGAACAGCTTTGGAAAAATTTCGCAAAAATGATAGTGAAACGTACGGTTGAAGGTTTCGGCTCAGTCAGCAGCGAACTGCGCCAGCGCGCTCAAATAAACCCCGAACAAACTACTATAACAAATTAATTTATGCCGAAAGTCGCCACTGCAAAACTCGCCGACAATATAAAAAGCGGAACCATCGCGCCGGTTTATTATTTTACCGGGGACGATGTTTACCGCAAATTCGATTTGGTAAAACAGATAAAAACGGTATTGTCTCCGGACGAATTTAATTTTATCAAAGAAGACTGTTCGTCTTCGGACATCGGGGAAGTTATTTGCGCGGCAAATACTCCCCCCGCATTTGCAGACAGACGCATGATAGTTCTAAACAATATTGATAAAATAAGAAAAGGCTCAAACGCGGCTTTTGCGCTTGAACGATATTTGACGGCTCCCCTTGAAAGCACGTGTCTTGTGGTTTTGCATAACGACGCGAAAAAATCAAAAAAGGATAAGACTTTTGAAGAAGCCTGCGGCCATAATTGCATACTTGCGGATTTTAAACCGCTTGAAGGAGCTGAGCTTTTTTCATGGCTTGCCGGGGAATTTAAACGGCGCGGACTTATCGCCGCGGGGCGGCAAATTTTTATTCTAATGGAAGAACTTGCCGGCTCGGACCTATGCGCTTTAACCTCTGAAATGGACAAACTTTCGCTTTATCTCGCCGAGCGCGAAAACAAAACCGTCAGAGAAGAAGACATTATAGAGAACATGGGTTTTACGAAGGAAGAAAATCCTTTTGCGTTGAGCAAGGCCATAATAAACTGCGATAAAAAGTTAAGTCTTAAACTTGCCGCTAAAATGCTTGAAAGCGGGCAAACGCCGATAAGCGTTTTAAATAAAATCAGCGCCTGCGCGCTTAAAATGCTGCGCATAAAACGTATGCGCGAAGCGGGCATAAGCCAGCGCGAAATTATTTCCGCCGCGGGGCTTTTTCCGTGGGAAGGCAGGCTCGTGGATTCTTCGGGCAAGTT
>JAIRMX010000152.1 GCA_031258375.1 Elusimicrobiota bacterium
GTCAAGCTGACGGCGTATTACCCATTGCAAGTATGAAAAGAACATCATTTGTTTGCTGTGCTGCGCGGCAAAATTCTTAAGAAAAGCCACTTCGGTGTTTTTAAAAGAATTTTCCCAATGTTTCCAGCTTGCCCATCCGGTCAGATCTTTTGCCGTTCTAAATATCGTATATGGCACAAGCCAGTGATTATTATTTTTCTGAAATTCCAAAAAATCATTATAACGCGGCGTATTTTTTGATTGTTCTTCGCCGAGGAAATATTCATACGCCGCGTACATAACTTTATATTTTGCGCTTTTTATATATTTAAGCTGGAGAGTTTTCTGCTCCCGCCAATAATTTATCTCCTCGCGGATTGAGGCTATAATATCCTGCGCTTCAAGAGACGCGCGAACATCGGGAACGTCTTCCACGCTTATGTACACGGGGTCAAATGCATACGCGCTTAAAGCGCTGTAAGGGCAGTTTTCATACGGAGTAGTTTCATGTATCGGCAGTATTTGTATTAAACGCACGCCTTCGCCGCAAAGATAACTTATCCACTCTTTAAAAGAGGCCATATCTCCGCAGCCCCAGTCGCTTGCGCTTCTCATTGAAAACAACGGCAGCAGCACGCCGGCGCTGCGCCTCTTTAAAGTATCGTTATCTCTCAAATTCACAGCCATAAACGCTCCTTTTTATAGTTATTTTTGGTATTTGATTCTTATTTCCTCGCCACTGCTTCAATTTCCACAAGCGCGCCTTTTGGCAAAGCCGCTACCTGAACGGTGCTGCGCGCCGGCGGATTTTCCTTAAAAAACTCGCCGTAAATTTCATTCATATCCGCAAAATCGGCAAGATTAGTTACAAACACGGTAGTTTTAAGAACGTTCTTAAAATCCATTTTGCAAGCTTTTAAAACCTCTTTCATGTTTTCAAGCACTCTGCGGGTTTGCGTTCGAATATCGCCGCCGACAAGCGCGCCGGTAATTGGGTCGGACGGAAGGCAGCCGGATATAAAAGCCCAGCTGCCGTTTCTTACGGCTTGCGAATAGGGTCCTATGGCTTTTGGCGCAGAATTGGTTTCGATAATTTTTTTTCCCATAAACGGTCTCCTGTATTAAATAGTCTATTTATATATAGTATAAAAAAAGTATCATATTTAAAATAGCCTTTTTATATTTGGGGATAATTTATGAAAATATTTTTTTTGGGCACTAACGGCTGGTTCGACACTCATACCGGCAATACGACGAGCACTCTTATAGAAGTAAAAGACGCTTATATTATTCTTGACGCTGGAGGCGGGATATACAGAGCTTGCGATATGGTAAAAGAAAACAAACCGGTTTATCTATTGTTAAGCCATTTGCATATGGACCATATAAGCGGTTTGCAGATTTTGCCTTTATTTAAACGGGCCGGAAGTATAACTATAATAACGCCCGACGGGATGAAAAAAGAACTTGAAAATATTATGCGCTTGCTTTTTATGCCGCCGCCAAAACATCTAAAGACCAAAACGGAGATTATTGAATTTTCAAAAACAAAAAAATTGCCGTTCAAAATTAAAGCGCTGCCTCTGGAACACATTGTTCCTACGTTCGGTTATAGAATAGAAGCCGACTCTAAGAGCGTGGCTTATGCGTCCGACAGCGGCGTATGCGAAAATATTCTGTCATTAGCTAAGAACGCGGATTTGCTGATTGCGGAGTGTTCCTACTTGCCGGATCGGTCTGCGGATAACAATCACTTTAACCCGCAACAGGCGGCGGCATTGGCCGCGCAAGCCGATGCGTCCGTCTTGGCCTTAATACATTTTAAAGCCGACGTTTACAAAGATTTTCAAACGCGCGACGACGCGCTTATTGCCGCAGGCAAAATATTTCCGCATACAATCGCGCCTTACGACGGCGACTGCATTAAAATTTAGGAGGCGGATTATGTGCCTTAGCGTAATAGGGAAAATAATAAAAGTAAGCGCGGACAGCGCGCTTGTCGATTTGGACGGCGTCAAAAAAGAAGTTTCGATAACGCTTAAACCAAAAGCCAAAAAAGGCGATTATGTTTTGCTCCACGCCGGCTTTGCCATAGAAATTATGCAAAGCAAAGAAGCGAAAAAAGTTCTTAAAGATATAAAAGAAACAAAAATTTTATGAATAAAATTTTAAATATAATGGAAGTATGCGGAACGCATACGCACGCCATAGCAAAAAGCGGGCTTGCGGATAAATTAAAAAATAAAATACGTTTTATTTCCGGACCGGGATGTCCTGTTTGCGTCAGCGCGCAAAGCGATATAGATAAAATGATATCGATAGCTTTGCTGCCGGACGCAATTACGGCCACATTCGGAGATATGATGCGCGTGCCCGGCAGTAAAATATCTTTGCAGGGCGCGTTGGCGAAAGGAGCGGATATACGCATAGTTTACAGCCCGCTCGATTCCCTTAATATCGCGCGGGAAAATCCGTCAAAGAAGACAATTTTTCTGGCGGTAGGTTTTGAAACCACTTCTCCGCCGATTGCAGTTTGCATTATCAAAGCCAAAGAATTAAAACTGAAAAATTTTTATGTTTACTGCTGTCTTAAAACAATTGCTCCCGCATTAAAAAATATTTTAAACGAAAAGAACGACATCGACGGGTTTTTATTGCCCGGCAACGTAAGCGTAATAACGGGATATAAAGTATTTGATTTTGTCGCGAAAAAATATAAAAAAACGGCTGTTGTCGCCGGATTTGGCGCGCCGGAAATTTTGTCGGCCGCCGACGCGCTCTTGGCATGTATAAATGAACCTCAAATTAAAAACGCGTACAAATGGGCAAAACCGGACGGAAATAAAGACGCCCGAAAACTTCTCAAAAAAGTTTTTAAAATTAAGGAGGGGTTTTGGCGTGGTTTTGGCCGGATAAAAAATTCGGCGTTGGAACTTAAAAAAGAATTTGAAGATTTCGACGCAAAAAAAGTTTTTAAAATAAAAAATATTAAAGAAGTTAAAAATAAATGCCGCTGCGCATTAATACTTAAAGGAAAAATTATTCCCAAAGAATGTCCGTATTTTGCAAAAATCTGCACGCCTTCAAAACCGCTTGGCCCGTGTATGGTTTCAAGCGAAGGCGCGTGCGCGGCGTATTATGACGGCGCGGTTTAAATGCTGCTCGTTGCGCGGGCGGATAGGACGGCGGTTTTAACAATATTTATATTCTGGAGACATTCTAAAATATAAAAGAATAGGCAATAAAATATACTCGATTATTTATGTTTTGCGACAATATACATCTTCCGGACTAGGGATCGAACCGGTCTTGTTACACAATTAGGAGACAAAAGGAAGGTGAGCAGCGTATACTTTTAGTAT
>JAIRMX010000153.1 GCA_031258375.1 Elusimicrobiota bacterium
ATTATTTTGCTCGATTTGATGCTCCCGCACGTCAGCGGTTATGATATTTGTAAAGCCGTCAAAACCGATAACGCCGCGTATCTTATACCCATAGTGGTAATGTCCACGTTGACAAAACCCGAGCAGAAAGAACGAGCTATGGAAGCCGGCGCGGATTATTTTATAGATAAGCCTTATGATTTTAAAGAAACTTTGTCGCAAATTCTAAATTATATTCCAAAAAATAGGTAAAATTCCGATTTTTCCGACGGATATCGGATAAAGGCCGAAGAGAATATAAAGAACAGGGGATTTGATGAAATTTCGCATAATAAGAAATAAAAAAGTAATAACGGATATTGACCTTGCCGACGCTCTCGGTATGCAAAGCAAAGTTCTTATAGCTTTTTATAAACGCAATGCCTCCGCTTTCGCGCGTGAAGACGTTTTTAATTTGACGCAGGAAGAGCAGCAAGATTTTATACGCAATTATTGCTCTTCGCATAAGGAAAGATTGAGATATGCCAAAAGGCTGCCTTATATCTTTACTCAAAGAGCCGTTATACAAATGCTTTTTATGCGCCCGCGCTGCGCTGTTGCCAAAAGTTTAAGAGAGAAGTTTCTTAGCCTCCCTGAAATTGCAAAAATAGATTTAGAAGGGATTTTGCGTTAGCAATTTGCTATGATACAAGTATGATATAAAAAGCCTGTACTCTTAAGGAAAGAATAGTTATGAAAAAAAGTTATTTATTATTCGTATCCGTCTTGGTATTGATTTGCGCTTTTGCTTTTGCGCAGAGCGGAAGCGGTTTTGAAAAGCTTAGACCGGCCGGACCGGCTTCCTCCGCGATTTTGCGTCCTAGACCGCCCATAATCCCCATACCGCCGCCTCAAATTGTAATTGTAGGAGCCAAAAATCTGAAGCCTATAGCTATAAGCGATTTAGACGTAGACATACAAATAGTAGGCAATCTTGCGATGACTACTTACGATATGACGTTCAAAAACCCCAATGCCAGTCTTTTGGAAGGCGAATTTATTATGCCGCTAGGCGAAAATCAAACCGTCGCAGCTTTGGCTCTTGACATCAACGGCAAAATGCGCGACGGCGTCGCGGTTGAAAAAGAAAAGGCGCGCAAAACTTTTGAAGCCATTGTCCGCGCCGGCGCAGACCCCGCTTTGGTTGAAAAAACTTCGGGAAATCAATTTAAAACGCGCATTTATCCGTTGAATGCAAACGGCACCAGGCGCGTCAAAGTTACTATTGAAGAGCCTCTCTCGGCAAAGGGCGATAATTATGTTTATTATTTGCCTTTGCAATTCGGCCAAAAACTTAATTTCAAGATACAAGCCGAAGTTGAAAACAAACAGACGGCGCTCCCGCAGACGGAAGGAGATTTATCGGCTTTCCGCTTCAGTAAAGCGGGCGAAGTTTACAAAGCGGTTTTTGAATCAAAAGATTATACGCTTAACAATAAGATTTCTTTTCTTATGCCAAAGAATAAAAGCACGCCGGTATTTACGCATAAGAACGCTGGTAAAACATATTTCTACGGCGACGTAAGCGTAAAAAAATCTGAAAAAGCAAAAACTCTTCCCAAGAAAATCGCCATAATTTGGGATACTACTTTATCCGGCGAAAAACGCGATAAAGAAAAAGAATTGGAACTTTTAAACGCTTATTTTAAAAAGCTTAAAACTGCCGACGTTTCTTTCTCTACTTTTAAACTTAAGCAGGACAAATCAAAAAAATTTATGATAAGAGATTCCAATTGGGATGATCTTAAAAAAGAAATAGAAAGCATTGTATACGACGGCGCCACGCGCCTTGACGGCATTGATCTGAAAAATACTAAAACGGACGAAATTCTTTTATTTACGGACGCGCTGAGCACATTGGGCAGCACGGAATTAAACGCGGGTTCGGCGCCGATAATCGTTATTAATTCCTCGTCTGAATTTGACAGAGGTGCGGCGGTTAACGCCGTGCGCAAAACGGGCGGAAGTTTTATAAACCTTGCCTCAACGCCTTTAGACGAAGCCGTTAATACTCTTACGAAACAAAGCGTGCGCTTGATACGCTATGAATATAAAGCGTCGGATTTTGAAAACATAACGCCCGCGCAAAGCGGCGATTTGAAAGAAAATTTTACTTTTGCCGGCATTTTGAAAACTAATCAAAGCGAAATTACTTTGGTATTCGGCTATGACGATAAAAATATAACCGAAACAAAAAAAATAACGGTTAGCGCAGGCGGCGATAATCCGGCCGTTATGCGTTTATGGGCGCAGCAGCGCATAAGAGAGCTTGAATTAAATAAAGAAAAAAACGAAGAGGCAATAAAAGCTCTTGGCAAAGAATTTTCCGTAGTTACGGATTATACGTCCCTTCTTGTGCTTGAAGAACTTTCAGACTATATACGCTATGAAATAACTCCTCCCGCGGAACTTGCGGGGGCTTATAATCAGGCTCTTCAGAATAAACGTAAGGACGCGCAAGCTAAAGAACAATCTATTCTTGAAAGCGCCATAGCGGAAGTCAAAGAAATAAAAGATTGGTGGGAAAAGGATTTCAAAGCCGAACCGCCTTCAAAGCCATACGAGTCTTTTAGGGGGTG
>JAIRMX010000151.1 GCA_031258375.1 Elusimicrobiota bacterium
AATCCAAATTCAGTCCGGAATATTTCGGATCTTTCAAAGCGTCTTCGCGTTTCACTTTGGCAATTTCAAGAGGCACGCCGATAAACCTTTCAAGACCGCTGTTAAGACCTTCGTCCACGCCGCCTACGACTTCTCCCTCTTCCACTATAACCGTTACGGGTTGCGGTTTAGATACCGCCGGTTTGGACGTTTTAGACGACGTCGTTTTGGACGACGACTTCTTTGCTTTTGCCTGATTTGTCTGAGCAAAAACAGCGACGCTTACAAACATTGACAAAACAAACATCGATACTAACAATTTCGCATACTTCATACATTTCCTCCTGTCAGGAATTTCACTTTAGTTTTGTTCTTCATCTTGTTTCGAAGATTCTTCAACTTCCTCTATTTCAAATTTTATACCTTTAATGCCAAACGAGCAGAAAAGATTATAAATAAAGACCGTCAGAAGGCTCAAAACAAGCATTGCGGCGGTCAGCGAAATCACATTCATTAAAAATTCCAGAATGGACTTAAAAAGCGTATTGTCGGCCGAAAACTCCGGCAAAGCAAGCAAAACGCTCAGCAAAGAAAGAGAGAATACGGCCAACGGATACGCCGAAAACACCAAAGACTTCAGACTTATATTTCTTATTTCAACTTTCATTTTTACACCCCCTTAAAATCTATTCCTTATTCGTCTTGTTACGTCCTTTATTCTCGCCGGCATCCGGCTCAAGAACTATTATTGTTCTGACTATGCCTCCCTGCGATTTGATCTGCATTGTCTTTATCAAAAACGGTTTGCCTCCCGACTGCGTCTTCGCGCGGTAAATTTTACCCGGGCTGTCCATAGCCTGCCCGACTATTTGCACGATTTCCTGCTGCGTTCCGCCAAATATATCCAGCAAATGCACCGGCCCGTCGTTTTTAACCGGCAGCTCAAAATTAGTATGCATTATATTGTTGTTTTCGTCAACAACTATCGCGCGGCTGCCTTTGGGAATTGCTATCGCAAGCACATACGACCACCATTCTTCCTCATAATTATGACGCTGCTTATCCAAAACTTCGCGTTCTTCAAGCTCTCTTTTAACCTTTGTCAAGAAATGCTCTAACGCGGCGGCAAGAGCGCCTATTTCGTCGTTTCTTTCCACAAAATCCATTTGAAGCGTTTTTGTGGAAATATTATCTATACTGTCGGTAAGATAAATTATAGGCGCGGTCACGTTGCGTATGACAAACATATAGAGAATAAAACCCATAAGCGCAAATATAACCGCCGCGCCCACGATATAATACATAAGCGCGGTATTTATCCGCTGTTTCACCTGTTCGCGCGAAATGTCAATGCTTATGACTCCGGCAACTACGTCTCCTTTAACTTTGAGCGGAATTGCTATTTCATACGCCATGCCGTCGTTTTTCATAACGACGCGGTGACGTTTAGTTCTAAAAGCTTCAAAAACGGCATCCGTCTCAAGATAGCCGGATTTGTCATAATCCGGCA
The DNA here is from genome assembly GCA_031258375.1 of Elusimicrobiota bacterium. GTDB lineage: Bacteria > Elusimicrobiota > Elusimicrobia > Elusimicrobiales > Elusimicrobiaceae > Proelusimicrobium. Next base: position 1,490 of record JAIRMX010000151.1, read on the forward strand.
AAGTCTGCCCGATCAAATTCATATCTCTATGCCAGCGCACGGTACCGTTCGCATTAAAATAAACTACGTTTAAAATCCTCGCGTCAATATCCGACCATAATCTAATGGCGTCGTTTTCCGCAACCGTGACAACGGACGGCCTTTTTGTAAGCCCGTCTATTAAAACGCCGGCGCTGCGGCGCACGGTGTCTATAACCTGATCCTGAAGTTCGGCGTCGTAAGTATGTTTAAACATATTGAAATACAAAAACGCGCCCAGAATAATCGCGTATCCGGACACAAGCGAAAACCACAAAAACCATTTGATGCTTATCTTTTTAATCATAACGTTATCTGCTTGAAAGCCGTGCGTCTATATTTTTTATCCCAATATCGGCATCGGAATTATTAGGATTAAGCCGCAGCGCGGCTTGCCATTCCTCTTTCGCCTTTTCAATATCGCCGGCGTTATAATACGCGAGGCCTGCCTTGTATCGTTCTACCGAAGCTTGCTGCGCCTCAATGGTAATATGATCGGGTTGTCCCGTAAGTATATTCGTAGGAAATTCGCCTTGCGGAATGGTAATCGGCTCCGGAGAATCGACGTCTGGCGGAAGTATCGGCGGCGGCACAATCGCAGGATCCGGCTCTACCCCTAACGGCTCGTCTTTTTTCGTAACTTTTTTTACAGGCATTTTTTTACTTTCAAGCTCCGCTCTTTTTATAAGCCCGTTAATCTCGCTTGGGCTGCGCCCCCATTCTTTTGAGGCTTTCCAGTTGGCTATTGCCGTATTATATTTTTTGCCGCTGTAAGCCTTGTTGCCCGCATTATAATATCCGTCCGCAATCTCCTTTTTCAACTGCATAGCGTATTTTTGAGTCTGGACTTCGCCGGGCTGGACTTCCATAGCCTTTTCAAATTCTCGGTAAGCGGCCTCGAGTTTGCCCTTAGAATAAAAATTGAAAGCATTATCCAAAAGTTTCTTGTTTTCTTCCTGCTTCATTTTCTTTTCGACTTCGGCTATTTTATCTAATAAATCCTTATCGTCTTTTTTTATCAAAAGAACGCTGTACCATTGGTTTAGAGCTTCGTTATAATCGCCGTTTTTATAAGCGTAATAGCCTCTGCGCGTGTGCTGGCCTGCTATGTCGTCGTTGACGCGCTTAACCCATGCCCGAGCGTCCGCCTCGTAAGGGCGGATAACGAGTATTTCCTCAAATTTTTCCCGCGCTTCCACTAGACGTCCGGCTTTATAAAGATTTTTACCCTCTTCGTATTTCATATTTACGATTTCTTGTTCGGAAATAGTGCCGTAAGTCGCCATACGGCCCGCTTCCGCAGCTAATGTTTTGGCTTTTGCCAAGCTCGGATCAATGCTCAAAATAACGTTTGCAAGCTCTTGCGCGCGTTGATAATCCCCGCGGCGATAAAGGTCATACGCGTTTTCATAAACCATTCTGAGGGTATAATTCTGTATGCGCTGTTTCTCAAGCTGAACGGTGGAAAGATACTGCTTTTTCTCTTCCACGTTCGAAATTGTGCCCAAGGAAATTTTCTGCAGGTCCAACATCATGCCGCCTTCTTTGCCCCTTTCGCGCATAGGCAGCCCCGTTTGCTGGGCAAAACAAACATACAGCGAAGTAAAACTTAAAAACGCAAATAAAAATAATTTTTTCATAAATTTCCACCTCATAAAACCGCGTAAAAAACAGGCCGCGCGGAAAACTAAAACGGCAAAGTGCCGCTGCTGAACATACCGGAAAGCATCGGCGACAACATTAAAATAAACACGACCGGGAAAATAAATATAAACAAAGGTATTAACATTTTCGTCGAAGCCTGCGCGGCCAGTTTTTCCGCTTTATTGAGACGGCGAAAGCGCAAATCCGTGGAAAAATTCCTCAAAAGGTCCACAAGACTCGTTCCAAGTTCGTCCGACTGCACTATAAGTCCCACGAAAGAACGTATGTCCTGCGCGCCGGTTCTGGCCGCAAATCTTTCAAGAGACTCTCTGCGGGAATAACCGAGCTTCGTTTCGTTAATAGTTTTTTCTATTTCGACTTCGAGCAGCGTTTTCTTTTTAGCTATTTTTATAATTCTTTCAAAAGCCGTCATATAATCAAGTCCGGACTCTATTACCAGAGCCATTAAATCGACGAGAGTGGAAAAATTCCCGAGCATTTCTTTTTGGCGTTTTTCTATCTGACCTTTTATGCGAAAATCCGGCAGCAAAAAAGCAAGCGGAAATATGAACAGCATCCAAGGAGAAAAAAACAATATTGAAACCAATATGGGCACAAATATCGCAAAATATATTTTCTGAAATAAAATATCGACCGGCTGAGGCTTAACCGGGCTGCCAAGCAGCATAGTCATTTCTTCCAGCGGTTCGCGCAATTTAAAGGTTTTGAGCAGGAAAAGCGCGAAGCGGTCCATGGGTTTGGCGGGATTAAGGCGAGCAAAAGACGAAGTCGATTTTATCTGCCTTGCTTCCAGATCGGATATTGCTTCGCCCGCTTCCGTAGAAGTTGCAAGGTTCATAATCAGCCAAAATACACTAATTGCCCCCATAGCCGCAACTCCCAAAGCCAGATAATGCAAACTCATACTTTTATGTCTCCCATTTTATTAACCATCTTAATTCCCAAAAATATCCATATAATACAAAACAAAAGAACGCCAAGTCCTACGGGCTTTGTATAAAAGGCTATCATAGTGTCGGGTTGAAACATGAACATCACGCCGACCATTATCCACGGCATTATGCCCACGACTATAGCCTGTATGCGCTGCTGCGCGGTCATAGCCTGCAATTTCTCCTCGAGTTTGCTTTCTTCGCGTATGCTTTCTACGATGCGGTCAAAAATCTTAGTGAGATTTCCTCCCACCTGACGCTGTAGTATTATAGCCTTTATCATATATGAAAGCAGTCTTGATTCAACGCGCTCTTCCATACCCTCAAGAGCGGTTTCAAACGGAGAGCCGAGCTTGTAATTTTTGACTATAAGCCCGAACTCGTCGGATATTGGCGGGCGCAAATCGTGCGAGACTAATTCAAAACCCTGCACTATATCCATACCGGATTTAAGAGAATTCGAAAGCAAAATAAGCGCGTCCATAAGCTGCGCGTTTACTTTCGCGCCGCGCCGGCGTTTGAGTATTCCAAGAAAAACGGCCGGCATTTTTAAAGATATATAAAGCCCCGCCAGAAAACAAAAGATAAATACGACAAATCCCATAAAGCCGCCTATTCCTAAGCCAAACAGGCTTCCCGCAACAATAAATATCCCCAAAGTCCCAAATACGATATATTTTACGTCAATATCCAAAAACTGACGGCTGTAATCATCAGCCCACGACGAGGATTTCTGAATATACCTTCTCACGGCTATATTTATTTTTTCGTCTTTGTCCGATAAGAATTTAAATACGCCGAAGAAAACCGCCATAGTGCCCAGCATCTGAAGCAATACTACCAACACTATATTGCTTCTGCCCGGTTTGGCCTCTTGCGGCATTACCGGAGCGGGACTTTCCAGTAAATCGCTGAACAAACTATTAGAAAGCACCGCTATGGCTAAAATTGAACGGCGGAATTTTATATCTCCTTGTCCTATAGGAGACAGCCACGCTTCGGCAACGCCGTCCATCTCGCTGTTTATAAGTTTAAGAGTAGCCAGAAAACCGCGGCCGCGGCCGTCCATACTGTCTCGCACGTTATGAGCAATAACGTCGGGATTTATGTTCAATCTGTCTAAATCAATCAAAAAATTTACGCGTATTTGCCCGAACTGGGTAATATTTTGACGCGGCGTTAAATCAGAACCGCTGTTTACTTGCATGGCAAGTTGAAGCGTCATGTATAATTTTTCAAAAACTCTACGCCATATCTCGGCTTCGCTAAAAACCTCCCTGGCGCCGTTATCAAGAGTCACCTGCCAACCTTTATATCTTTCCATTTCGGAAAGCTTGTCCTTAAGCCATGCGGGAGGAGCTATTTCTTTGGCGGATAAGCACGCCGCCGAGACTTTCTTGCTTTCAAAAGGACGCGTCATATCAAAAAAAGCGTTTAAAACAAACAGCCTTTCCATCGCGCAGTCTATATATTCGGCCTGCTTTTGGGAAAATACGTCTTTTTGCTGCGCAAAAACGCAGCATTGCGCAAATCCCAAAATAAACGGCAATAATATAATTTTAGCGGCTGATTTCATAAAAAAACCTTTTTTAAACTTCCTTAATTTCCTTAACGTCTTGCTTTTGAAAGGTTTCAACGGGAACATTAATTCCTTTAGCTTTAAACTCGCGGTAAAATTTGGGCATTTCGCCGGTAGCGTTGAATATGCCTTCGACTTTGCCTTCTTTATTAACGCCGGTCTGCACATAACGGAATAAATCGGTACTTTGTATGTTGCCGTCTTTCTGCCCGTGCACTTCCGTTACATAAGTGACTTTTCTGCTTCCGTCGGAAAATCTTGAAAGCTGCACTATAAGATTTACCGCCGAGGAAATCATTTCCCTTATAGCCCATATCGGCAAATCCGCGCTGGCCATCATACACATAGCCTCAAGACGCGTAAGCCCGTCGCGCGGGGTATTGGCGTGAATGGTGGCCAGAGAACCTTCATGGCCGGTATTCATAGCCTGCAACATATCCAAAGCTTCCGATCCGCGGCACTCGCCGACGACAATTCTGTCCGGCCTCATACGTAAACAGTTTTTTACCAAATCTCTGATGTTGATTTCGCCCTTGCCCTCAACGTTAGCCGGCCTGCTTTCCAAAGAAACCCAGTGTTCCTGCTGAAGCCTTAACTCGGCGGTATCCTCCACGGTGATAATACGCTCGTCCTGAGGAATATAGCTTGAAAGCGCGTTTAAAAAAGTAGTTTTACCGGTGCCCGTGCCGCCGGATATAATAATGTTTTTACGTAGCTTAACGCAGCTTTCGAGGAAAAACATAGTGGGCTTGTCTATAGTGCCAAATCTATAATAATCTTCCGGCCCGAAAGGCTTTTGCGAAAAGCGCCTTATAGTCAGCGAAGGGCCGGATATCGCAAGAGGAGCGATAATCGCGTTAACGCGCGATCCGTCTTTCAAACGCGCGTCGACGAGCGGCACGGATTCGTCTATGCGCCTGCCGAGCGGAGCGACTATGCGTTTAATAACCTGAACAACCTGATCGTTGTTTCGGAATTTATAGCGCGTTAAAGTAAGCTTGCCTTTTTGCTCTATAAAAATTTTATCGTACGCGTTGACCATAATTTCGGTGACCGAACTGTCTCTCATTAATATTTCCAACGGGCCCAAACCCAAAATTTCGTCAAGCAATTCGTTAATAAATCTTACTTTTTGATCGCGCGAAAGCTGCACGTTCGCCTTTTTGCGCAAAATTTCGTCCACAATTACCGAAACTCGTTTTCTCGTCTGTTCGTTTTTTGAGCCTTCTTCGCTTATGACTATTCGCTCTACTTCGAGAGTTTTGATTACGTCTTTATGAACTTCCTGTTTTAAACCGTCCCAGTAAGAAAGATCTTGCTTGTTATCGAAATGATCGACATTCGATTCGGAAGAAACGGG
>JAIRMX010000236.1 GCA_031258375.1 Elusimicrobiota bacterium
ATAATAATATCGCTGATATTTTTTGCTTTAAAAGACTTGCTTGGCAATAAAGATATTTCCGTATGGACGAATATTGCCCTAACGTCGCTTATCCTTTTTTCCGTAATATTGACTTTATTTCTGGCTCTGGACAAGAAAAAGCCGTCGGATAACAACGTTATCACTGCACAGGAGGAGAGCGTAAATGAAGAATATTCGCAAGAGGAAATAGACGAATTAAAGGAGAATATTGCCGAAGAATATATTGGCCTGGTTATGCAATACAAAAAAGAATTTCCCTCATGGACAGTTTCCGAGACTGAAGACGAAAGCGCCAAGTTTATGAAGGATAAATACAATTATTCCGATGAAGACTGGGATGTTTTTTTTAGCGGACTTGAAAGAGAAGGTTTTATCGAACGGGCAAGGCAAAAACAAGCAAGGGAAGAAACTGAATTATAATAATATAAAAATTATCGCTTTTGACGCCGACGATACGCTTTGGCAAAACGAGTCGTTTTTCAGAGAAGCCGAGTGCGGGTTTTATACTTTGCTTTCGCAATACGGCGCGGCGGATAAATTATCTAAAGAATTACTTAGAACCGAAGTGGAAAACATACCTCTTTACGGCTACGGCATAAAATCTTTTACTCTTTCAATGATTGAAACCGCTCTGAGATTAAGCGGTAATAAAATTAACGCCGCCGATATCGGCGAAATTATTAAAATGGGGCGCGGCATTCTCGGCCGTCCGGTTATATTGATAGACGGGGCGGAAGAAGTCTTAAAAAAACTTTCCTCGAAATATAAATTAGTGCTTGCCACAAAAGGCGATTTGCTCGATCAGGAGCGTAAATTATTAAAATCCGGCATAAGCAAATATCTTCATCATGTTGAAATTATGAGCGATAAAACCCCGCAGAGCTATAAAAAACTTCTAAAATATCTCGGCGTGGAGCCGCAATGTTTTATGATGGCCGGCAATTCTTTGAAATCGGATATACTGCCGGTTTTGAAAATCGGCGCAAAAGCCGTATATATACCGCATTCAGACACGTGGATATACGAGCGCGTTTCTTGCGACAACTTGAAAAATAAAAATTTTACGGCGGTCGAAAAAATAAAAGACATTTTAAATTTGGTATGACTGAAAACGAAATTTCTCTTGCGGGTTTATTTGCGGCTTTCATTAAAATAGGCGCGATGACATTCGGCGGCGGCATTGCGATGCTTCCGATAATAGAGCGCGAACTTACGCAAAAAAAACATTTGATAAGCATAAAAGAGCTTATGGATTTTTATTCTATCGCGCAAGCTACTCCGGGCGTTATAGCCCTAAACGTGGCCACGCTTGTCGGTTATAAAAAACGGGGTTTTAAAGGCGCGCTTGCGGCTACTTTAGGTCTTGTTTTGCCGTCGTTTGTCGTAATCGTTTTGATAGCGGCTTTTTTAAATGCTTTTATGGGAGCGGATATTATTGCGCGCATATTTGCCGCGCTGCGTATTTGCGTTGCCGCGCTCGTTATCAATGCCGTAATACCGTTTTTTAAACGCGGCATTAAAAATACTTTTACTCTGCTGCTTTTTATTTTGACTTTCTGCGCATTTTATTTTTTTAAGATTTCGCCCGCGTTCATAGTTGCGTTTTGCGCTATGGCGTATATATTGTTCGCTTTGCGTAAAGGGGAAATCAAATGATATATTTTTTGTTGTATTGGGAATTTCTGAAAATAGGTTTATTTGCCGTCGGCGGAGGGTTGGCCACCATACCGTTTTTGTATCAATTATCTTACAAAACCGCATGGTTTAACGCGGCGGATATCGTAAATATGTTTGCCATTTCGGAAGTTACTCCCGGACCAATAGGTATAAATATGGCCACTTTCGCAGGTTATCACGCTGCGGGCGTATTGGGTTCACTTGCCGCGACTGCGGGAATAATTACGCCGCCTTTATTTACGGTAATTTTAATTGCGAAATTTATCAACAGATTTAATGACAATAAATATTTTGCCAGCGCGTTTAAAGGAATGTTTTGCGCGGTATGCGCTTTAATAAGCGTTTCCGTACTGCAAATAGCCGTCTCCGCTTTGATTAATATAAAAGCGGTAATATTTTTCTGCATTTTATTGTTTGCCGTGCGCAGATTTAAAGCGCATCCGTTTTTATATATTTGTCTTTCCGCTATGATAGGGTGCTTCATAAAATTTTGAATATAACTGACGGGCGATACATAAATGACGTTTTATAACATGAACGTAAATCTTATGCCGCTTACTAAGACGGTGTTAGTATCGGAGTTAAATGCGGCGCGGGGATAAAATTGCATATCCGGCGTTATAGTCAGCCAACGGGAAATCCCCCAAATCCATTGTAGTTCGTACGCGCTTTCGCCCGCGTCCAAAGCAAAATCTTCCAAATTACTCTTTTCTATACGATTATAAGCAATGCCGAAAATAACGGCGTCCACCGGATTTCTGTTTAGCGGGTTTTTATAACCGACGGCGGCCATGTAAGATTGTTTGAGAGCGTTTAAAGTATTTTCACCTCCGCTTGCGCGCAGCAATATAAGCCATTTATCGGATAAATGCTGTTCCGTATTCAATGACCAGCCCCAGCTGTATTGGTCTTGTTCTTCGACTGCCGGTTGATAATAAGTCAAAAAGGCGTAAGCTCCCTCGCCAAACTTTTCAAATTGCGGGGAATATTCTACGGAAATAAAAGCTAAATAATTACCGTTAAAAATCGTATCAATTTGCAGGTCTTTTCCGCTGATATTATTAGCGTCTTGATAGCCGGCGGTTATTTCAAAAGGAACTTTCGGCGATAATGTAAGATATGCTCCGAAACTGGCTAGAGGATATGTGTTTGTCGGATTTTGAGACATGGCGAAATTAATCAGTCCCAATTGTTGGTCGTTAGTATAAATGCCGCCTTCAAAATCAAACAAAGAAAACTGCCCCGCTCCGAGAGATATCCAGTCTAATGCGCCGGATAACGTGTGCGTGTAAGTTAGTTTGTAAAATAAGTTAGCATTTTGCGTATAATTGTTGATACTGTTGGCGACGTTGGCTTTTTCTTCCAATTCGGATGCTTCCATTGCCCAATAATGCGTATAAATATCGTTGAACGATAAAGAACCCGAACCTAAAGACATGTCTTCAAATAATTTCCATTCTATACTTGGCGAATATATGTCCTGCCAAGCTGTTTTTTTGCCGTTTGGAGCAAGACGCTGCGGCATATACGATATATTTAAACCGAAAGAAATGCCGGTTTTGTCTTGTATTGTTTCTTTAACCTCAGCGTAATTTCGCATAAAAGCGGGCTCTAAATCCGTCGTATTTTCAGAGATACCGGCAAAGCCGCATTTGCCTAGAAATAATGAAAACAGAATAAGATTGATAGAAATAATTCGTTTCGACATAATTAAATAGCGCCGCTTTTATATATATTTTGACAATGTTTTTATAACTTCTTCAATATTAATTGGTTTGCCAAGGTGAGCGTTCATCCCCGCCGCTAAACTCTTTTCTATATCCTCGAGAAACACATTAGCCGTCATAGCGACAATGGGAATCGTTTTAGATTTCGGATATGGAGAGACCTAATCTTGCGCGTAGCTTCGTATCCGTCCATGCCCGGCATTTGCACGTCCATAAAAATTATGTCGTATTTTTCAGGCTCGGCGGAGAACGTTTCTACGGCTTTCATTCCGTCTTCGGCCGAAGTTATAATTATGCCGGTGACTTCCAGCAAAGATATAAGTATTTCTCTGTTTATAGGCATGTCTTCGACCAATAAAAGTTGCTTTCCCGTAAATATTCCTTCTATTTTTTGTTCAGAGTCGGAATATTTGCGGCTTTGCTCTTTATCGGTAAATGAAATGTCTCTAATTATGTCTTTAGCCTTTTTGGACAAAATTTTTGCCTTAAATCTAAAACCGAACGTAGCTCCTTGTCCTTTTCCGGAATCAATCCAAATGTCTCCGCCCAGCAGTTCAACTATGCGTTTGGAAATCGCAAGTCCCAGCCCCGTTCCGCCGAATTTGCGCGAAATGCTGCTGTCTGCCTGCTGGAAAGATTGAAATAAGATTTTCTGCTGTTCTTTGGAAACGCCGATGCCGCTGTCCTTAACTTCTATTTTTAAATAAATAGCATCGTTTTCCTGATTTTCTTTATTTACTAACAACTCGATATTGCCGTTTTCCGGCGTGAATTTAGTGGCGTTGGAAAGCAAATTAAAAATAACTTGCGATAGACGTTGTTCGTCCGAAATAATATATTTTGGGATATCGTTTCCGATTTGGACATTCAATTTTTGCTTTTTTTCATCAATCTTAATTTTAAATACGGCGATTATATTGGACAATGTCTTTACAAGGTCAAATTCGCCGTAAAAAAGTTCCAATTTGTTTGCTTCTATCTTAGACATATCCAAAATATCGTTAATAATGCCTAAAAGATGATAAGAAGCAGCGTTAATCTTCTCTAAACAATAGTCTTTTTTTTCTATGTTTTTTGTGCTAAGTCCGATATTTGCCATACCGGTAATCGCGTTAATAGGCGTTCTTATTTCATGGCTCATACGCGCAAGAAATTCGCTTTTTGCCCGATTTGCGGATTCCGCTTTCTTTTTAGCCGTTTCAGCTTCTTCCGTCACCAAGCTTAATTCGTGCGTTCTTTTTTTTATTCTTTGCTCCAAAGTATCCGCGAATTTTTTTCTTTCTTGAATATATAATTTGAGTTGCAGCAACATTTTTTTCAGGGAGTTTTCTAAAAGGACGATTTCATTTTTTACTTTTGCTTTCTGGTCGGAATCTTCACCGAACGTAACGTCATAATCTCCCTGCGCTATTTTATCGGCTGTCTCCGTTAAATTCTTTAAAATTTTAACTATGCGCTTTGTGGAAAATAAAATTCCTACTAAAAGCAGCAGACCTGCCGCCAATGTGGCGGTAATAGTATGCCACATTGTTTTGTTTGCATTGGCGTAAAGCGGCGCGGTAGGCATATCGATATATAAAAACGCGGGCTGTTGCGCGTTAGGCAAGTTGAGGGGATTTACGTAAATCAGAGATTTTTCGCCAAATATTTTATAGCAGCATTAAACCAGGTAATTACTGAAAGGAATATATTAAATTATAATATTTATGTCCGCTATGTTTTTTAAATTAAAATAAACTTTGCGTTTGTATATTGTATTTATAAACCCCGCAATCCAATAGACTGCGGGGTTGGCAGAATATCATGAAGCGTAATTAATAATTTATTTTTCTTATTTCAAAGAACGCTTTTTTATATTTGCATACGGGGCAAAGCTCCGGCGCTTTGTCGCCTTCAAAGATAAAACCGCAGTTTCTGCACTGCCATTGCGCTTTGTCGTCCTTTTTAAAAACTTTATCCTGTTCTAAATTAGCGATAAGTTTTTTGTATCTCTCCTCGTGCTCGCTTTCTATTTTTGCCACTTTGTCGAACAGAGCGGCTATGTCGTTAAAGCCTTCTTCTTTGGCTTCTTTGGCAAAGTTGGCATACATATCCGTCCATTCGTAATGTTCCCCGGCCGCCGCGTCTTTTAGATTAACCGCGGTTGTCGGTATGTCATTATCGTGTAAAAACTTAAACCAAAGCTTAGCGTGTTCGCGCTCGTTTTTAGAAGTTTCCTTAAATATGGCCGCTATTTGCTCAAAGCCTTCTTCTTTGGCTTTTTTTGCATAGTATCCGTATTTTACCCTCGCCTGAGATTCCCCGGCAAAGGCGGTCATTAAATTTTTTTCGGTTTTAGTTCCTTTTATTTTCATTTTTTATCTCCTTATCTGTTTTGCATTTTTTACATTTGCCGCGCAGTAAAATCTCGCAGCCGTTTATTTTAAAATCAGTTTCCTTTTTAAGATTATCTAAATGCTTTGCTAAAGCTTTCGGAAGAATGATATCTTCAATTATACCGCAAACGCTGCATTTTATATGGCAATGGTCAAAAGTATTATGGTCAAAATGCTCTTTTGTATCAAAGCCCTTTAAGCATTTTATTTTGCCTATTTTAGCAAGCAAGTTGAGATTGCGGTATACTGTGCCGAGACTCAGCTCAGGATTATTTTTTTTGAGTAAATCGTAAATATAATCCGCGGTCGGATGCACCGGGTTTGCCTTAAGCGCGTTTAGTATAATTTCCCTCTGTTTTGAGTATCTCATATAGATTTATTATCAGTAATAATTACTATTATTATTATATTAAAAATAAAATCTTTTGTCAATAATTATAATTTATCGGCGGTCTTGTTGCACAATTAAGAGACAAAAGGAAAGTGAGCAGCGTATACTTTTAGTATATGAAAAGAAAAATAAACACTGCTCAAAAGAATAACAGCAAAAGAAGCACTCCTAAGTCCAATAAAGCAATAATAAATTGGTC
>JAIRMX010000104.1 GCA_031258375.1 Elusimicrobiota bacterium
CCTCAATTTTGCAAAGGGTGAGAGTGGAAGGACGAAAGTAAAATAAACGACGATGATTGCGGAGCAGGCCTGCAATGACAACTAAGGCAGGAGCTAAGCTGCATATGAGCCGCCGCGCACGCAATAGCCAGACGGGAAGAATTGCCGCGCTGTGTTTTACTCCGGGCGCAATGACAGCAAGGGCATGGAGGAGGAAAGACAATGCTGAGAATGTGACAATTGAAATACAACGCTAAAGCAACAAAAATATTAATTAAAAAACATTCCCTTTACATTATGGTTGAGATGGAAAAACATATATTTCAACGCGGCGGTTCTTTGCGCGGCCTTTCTCAGTATTATTATCGGCAACGGGCATTTTCTCGCCATATCCCATGTAAGACATTATATCCGCGTCAACGCCGTAACGAACAAGAAAATCGGCTACCGCTTTGGCGCGGCGGTTTGATAAGTCAAGATTATACGCGTCGGAACCTATTGAATCCGTATAGCCTTCTATTCTAACGCGCACGCCTTGCAATGCGTTAATTTGCCGCGCAACTTCTATAAGCTCTTCTTCATATCTGGACGTAAGTTCTGCGCTGTTAAAAGCAAAAGCCGCGCCGAATTCTTCCGATACGCTGTAAACGGGAGTCCTTTCCATATTTGGCACTATTACTATGCCTCCATGCTGCTCCGAACGCTCTTCAAGCGGAGTATAAAGCAGCTCTTCATCGTTTACCTGAACGCGCAAAACGTCATATTGACGACGAATTTCCTCATCGTAATTATTAGCCCCAAAATCAATAATCTTTTTACTCTTAAGCTGCCCTTGATTATTTGAAGCGCAACCGCAGACAAAAAAGAAAACCGCAGTCAAAACAGATAATTTTTTCATATCGCATCTCCTTAGTATAATAAAATTATACTAAAAAAATCCGCCTTACAAAAATATAAGGCGAATTTTAAACTTATTTATATTTCTTCATACCAAAAGGCACAAAGAAAATAATGCGCAATTACTTCACGCCGTGCATCCACTTTTCGATTTGCTTTCTTAGCATAAACAACAATATGGCCGCCGCCAAAGGCGCCACAACCAGCCACGTAAAAAACTTGGTAAGAGGCCACGAATGTATATAACCGGAGTAGAAACCGGCCACTTTATTTGCCGCGGCATTAGATAAAAACCAAGTTCCCATCATAAGCGAAACAAATTTTGCCGGCGATAGTTTCGTAACCATAGAAAGCCCGACGGGAGATAAACATATTTCGCCTATGGTAAAAAAGAAATAAGCCAAAATAAGCCATATCATGCCCATCTTTACGCCCGGGCCAAGCATCATCGCAGCAATCAGCAGAACGATATAACCGACAGCAATAAGCCAAAACGCCCACATAAATTTGCCCATAACAGTAGGCTCTTTGCCTTTTCTGTTCAAGTCAAGCCATAATTTAGAGAATACCGGCGCAAACAAGATTATAAACAGCGGGTTGAAAGATTGAAACCATGTTGTTTTCATCTCAAAACTCAAGCTGCCTATGCGGACAATTCTGTCAACATAATCCCTTGCAAAAAGGTTTAAAGCCGCGCCCTTTTGCTCAAACACGGCATGAAAGAAAATTGCAAAAAAAGCCAAGATGAAAATAACGGCTATTCTTTGTTTTTCTTCAAGAGTAAGCGGGGTATCGGGAGCATTCTTTTCCTGTGATGCACCACCCTCGTATGTTTTTTGAGCAATGTAGTGTTTAGGCATTTTGCCCTTTCCCTGCAAATATTTTTCTTTACCGAAGACAAAAACTATAAGCCCTATTATAATGCCTATGCCGGCGCACCAAAAACCGTACATGAAGCCGAATGTTTCGCCTATAGTTCCGGCAATCAGATTTGCCATAAACGCGCCGAGATTTATACCCATATAAAATATGGTAAAACCGCCGTCGCGGCGCGGGTCGTTCTTTTCGTACAAATCCCCGAGCAGGCTGGAAATATTCGGTTTGAAAAATCCGTTTCCTAAAATAATAAAACCCATAGCCGTATAAACGAAACCAACACTGCCCAGTCCCATTATGAACTGGCCTATGGCCATTAAAATACCGCCGAAGATAATGGATACGTTTTTACCCCAAAATCTGTCGGCGATATATCCGCCCAAAAGCGGAGACAAATATACCAAACTGGTAAACGTTCCGTAAAGATTTGTAGCTCTCGGGGTATCAAACGCTAAAACCTGCGTAAGATAAAGAACAAATAAACCTCTTATCGAATAATAGCTGAACCTCTCCCACATTTCTGTGATGAAACATAAATACAAACCCTTAGGCTGGCTTCTGTTTACGTTTAGAACGTCTGCGCTCATAAAAAATCTCCCTGTTTACAGTTACAGTATTTTATTGAGATATTCTCTCAAATCGTCAGGATCCTGCTCTCCTACGAGTTTGTCTGCGTGCTTAGCGCCGGAATTTTTTTTGTACAAAAACATTGTCGGCGTGCCGGATACTTCATATTTATCGCAAGCTTCGGGCGCTTGATCCACATCGACAAGGAAAAACTCCACCCTGCCTTTGTATTCTTTTGCAAGATTCTCTATAATCGGCGCCATACGCTGGCAATGCGGGCACCACGTCGCAAAAAACTCTATAAAATGAGGTCCTTTGCAGGTTTCCGCTTCATGAAAATCAGCGTCGCTGATAATTTTATCGTTCATAACACCTCCTTATAATAATGCTTATAAAAGAACTTTAGCAAAAATATTGCCATTACTCAAGCTATTTGTTAAATAGGCGGTCTTGTTGCACAATTAAGAGACAAAAGAAAGGTGAGCAGTGTATACTTTTAGTATATGAAAACAAAAATAAACACTGCTCAAAAGAGTAATAGCAAAAGAAGCGCTCCTAAGTCCAA
>JAIRMX010000036.1 GCA_031258375.1 Elusimicrobiota bacterium
GGGTGTAGTAAATGCGCAAAGAAGAAATGCAGCAACGATGGAAGCGCGTGGGGAGAATGCAGCGAAGAAGGAGTATGTGAAGCAGGTAGCGCAAACTGCAACAGCAGCTGCCAGTGTAATAGCGGCTATATTTTGGATGGTTCGTCATGTTCACAAAATTGTCAAGATGATTATGGTGCAGACGAAGAAACCAGCTATTACGAAATGGATACTTGCAATAGTGATAATAATGCCTACTATTCATGTTCAAGTGAAGCGAAAACCTGTATCGATTCTTCTTATTACTCTATTCCTGAGATTATTGAGTATCGTCATATAAATACGGTATACGGATATGATTATACACAGGAGACATGTCCCGATAACGATCCATCATCACCATATGTATGTAACTTACCCCAAGATGATGAACTGTACTGTTATGATGTCTATGAGGGTAATAAATTTAGAAAAGATACAACAAATAGACATGTTACAGATTACGATAAAGTTTGCGTAAATACAACATTGTCTGAATGGGAAAGCGCCACAACAAATGAACAGATTAAAGCATTGTGTGAGAGGAATACACCTTTTACAAAAGAAGCAAACACTTGTGCGGTAGGTGTTAACAGTTTAAATTATATGTCTTCTTGGGATAAATGGCTTGTATGCGATTATACATTTAAATACAGAACCGTTAACTGCCATGCTAAAGTGGAACACTTTAGGAAAAGGACTGTAAAATGTTGTGGTAATTAATGTGCTGATAACAGGTAAAAGGGGATATGACGGTTTAGTTGATGCGGGTTATGAGAAGCATTTTAGGGTTAATCACAGCAAAGAATATGCTAACAAGAAGTGTCATATAAACGGGATAGAAAGTTTTTGGAGTTTTACAAAGAGGAGATTGCAAAAGGTTAATGGAGTAAAGATAAACTTTGAGCTGCACTTAAAAGAATGCGAGGATGATACAAGAAAGACATATTGCAGATGAAGCAGGAATTAAGTACTATATTAAAAAGGAGCTAGCCTTATATTTACTTATCTGGTCTAGAGCCAATATAAATATCCGAACGGGAAGCCGCCGCAGTCGCTGTGCCGCGAAGGCGGAGGAACTTCCGGACTCTCAGGGCAGAGCGCCGCGCGAAAGCGCGGGAGGGCGGGGCAATATCCCCGTTCGACGGAAAGTGCAACAGAAAATATACCGCCCCGCCATAGCGCGAGCGAAGGTAGGGTAAGGGTGAAATGGCGGAGCAAGAGCCCGCCGCGCGTTTGGCAACAAACGCGGCAAGGCAAACCCCGCTTTGAGCAAGGCCAAAT
This sequence comes from Elusimicrobiota bacterium, assembly GCA_031258375.1. GTDB lineage: Bacteria > Elusimicrobiota > Elusimicrobia > Elusimicrobiales > Elusimicrobiaceae > Proelusimicrobium. Next base: position 1,303 of record JAIRMX010000036.1, read on the forward strand.
ATGCCGACGTACTGCCCGTACGCTAAGGCAAAGTAGGCCGCATAGATAAATGGCTTCCGCGCGCGGACTTGTGTTCGCGCGTACAGAATCCGGGGTATAATTCGGAAAATTATAAGACCCTCGGTTTGTCCCGAGGGTCTTAAATATTGAGTTGTAAGACTTTATTTTAAAGGCTTTACGACTTTGCCCGCCTTCATGCATTTTGAGCAAATATAGGCCGACTGCGTTTTGCCTTCCAAAACCACTTTCTGTTTATGCAGATTAGGTTTAAAAGTTCTTTTTGTTCTCATATGAGAGTGGCTGTACGAGCCGCCCGCCACAGATTTCTTACCGCAAACTTCACATTTGTATGACATAGATTTTTTCTTCCTGACAACGTTTAGATTTTTATATTATAGCAAAAGTCCGATACTGTTGTAAACTTAACACTAAGTGTAAGAATCAAAAGCGGATAATCTTTAATAAGTTTTAATCCGTTTGTTTTTAATATTTCATTTGCAAATATTCTGAGGGAAATTATAATCGGTTCAACGCCAAACGGATTTTGCCATATGCGCGCGTCTATAAGGCGATTTTTTGTATGGCGCAAAGCAAATCGTCCATATCAAACGGTTTGTGCAAAATATCTTCGGCGCCGTTTAATAATATTTCCTTGTTTAAATCCGCGCGGTTAACGGCGGTTATCACAAGCACTTTAATCTGGGGATATTCGGCTTTTATTTTTTTAAGTATATCAACGCCAAACTCGTCCGGAAAAAATATATCCAAAAGCAATAAATCCGGAATTAACCCGTTTTCAAATATTTTAAATAATTCAGCCGAACCTTGCGCCGCGCCGATAACTTTAAAACCCGCGCTGTTAAGAGCGTTTTGCAGAGTAGTGCGCAAAACGGAGGAATCGTCAACAACTATTATTTTCTTCATGCGATTTTATTTTCGGCGATAATCTTTGCGCCTAAATCAAGCAGGCTTGCCGTTTGTTTTTTGCTTGCGGACTCGGCGTAAAGCCTCAAAACGGACTCCGTGCCGGAGGGCCGTATCATAAGCCACTCGTCATTGTCTAAAATAATTTTAAGGCCGTCAAAATCAAGTATTTGCGCGACGTTCCGTCCCAGAATCTTTTTTGGAAATTTCTTTTTAAGTTTGTCCGAAATGGAATTTTTATCAAGCGGCTTTTCTAAAAGCACGTCTCTTCTGGAATAATTGCTTGCGCCGTATTCTTTTTCTATCTCTTTGCAAAGTTCGCTTAAACTCAATTTGCGTACCGCCATAATTTCCATAAGAAATAAAGCCAGCATCATGCCGTCGCGCTCCGGCATGGTGTTCTGCCAGCAGTATCCGCCGGATTCTTCCGCGCCGAAAACAATATTCTCAATGTGCACGCGTTCGGCTATGTATTTAAATCCTACCGGCACCTCTTCAAATTCAAACCCGGCCGCGCGGGCTATGCGTTTGTTAAGATATCCCATTGAAACGCATTGCAGGACTTTTCCTTTTATTTTTTTAAATTTAACAAGATGATTTAAAACGATGGCGGATACTAAGCACG
>JAIRMX010000075.1 GCA_031258375.1 Elusimicrobiota bacterium
AGATTGTTATCATCTCCTCCATGGATGACGTCATCCCACCCTTTAGAAGGGGGAGAATCCAAGGATGAGTCGCGGCTGAGAATAGGAAGCAGGAGCAAAGCGGCGGCAGCCACGAGGATGAAAGGGAGATCCCTTTGGGCACGCTGCAGGAGCGTGCGTTGTTTACCGTCCGCGCCTAGGCGGGATGGTATACGTTTAGATAAAGGAACAGATTTTGCACTTTTCTTCATCTTATCGCTAAATGTAAAGCTATTATCTTTGTTAGACATAAATAGCCTCCTTTTATTTTTATTTACAGCAGACCGATATTTTTACCGGACTGCGCGCAGCGTTTGGACTTTTGCCCTTACGCTTTTGGACGCTTTGACATATTTCCCTTCCTAATCTCCGCGTCTAATGATTACGTCTGTTTAAAATACTGCTCAAATTTTCAAAAAATTAGGCTCTAGACCAGATAAGATATAGGACTAACTTCTTTTTAATATAGTACTTAATTCTTGCTTCATCTGCAATATGTCTTTCTTGTGCCGCCGCTCGCTTTCTTTTAAGTGCAGCTCAAAGTTTATCTTTACCCCATTGAACTTTTGCAGCCTTTTTTCGTAAAACCCCAAAAGTTCTCTATCCCGTTTATATGACACTTCTTGTTAGCATATTCTTTGCTCTGATTAACTCTAAAGCGCTTTTCATAACTCACATCAACTAAATCATCATATCCCCGCTGGATTATACTCTAATGTCCCTCTTCCTTTTTGAACAAATTACTCCAACTGATACTTGTATTTGTCCTCATAAACTCAGATTACCTTTTTTCTTCCTATCTGGTCTAGAGCCAAAATTAATATAAGGATAAGCGTTCTATTTCTTTCTTTAAATCAGCGGCAAATCTGGTTTTAAGCAGTTTTGCAGGGCGTCCGTAGGCGGCTTCAAGTTTTCCGTCAAAATTTATGCCTTCGGGCGACATATTTTTTATGGAGCCGGTTATTTTTATGTTAAAATTTTTAAGCGCGGCTTTTGCTTTTGCAATAATATTTTGAGAAAGCGCGCTCGGCGTGCTTACGATTATAACTTCCGCGCGGGGAATAAAACGTATTATGTCCAAAGCCGCGTCAGAAAATCCGGGCGGCATATCAAGAATTAAGAAATCAAGGTTTTGCCAGCGCGTTACGGCAAATAATTCAAGTATAGCGTTTGTAATTTCCTCCCCGCGCAAATTTACGGCTTTATTTCGAGCAAAAAACGCCGCCGTCATAAATTTAACGCCTGATATTAACGGCGGCTCAAGGCCTTCTATTTCCTGCGGGAATTCTTTTTTTAAGCCTAAAATAATTTCGTCCGAAGTTCCGTTGAAATCCAAATCCATAAGGCCGGCTTTTTTGCCGTTTTGAGCAAGCAGCAAAGCCAAAACGCAGGCTGTGGAGCTTTTGCCCACTCCGCCTTTAAAACCCGATACGGCAATAATTCGTTTTACTCCGTCGAGCCGCTTTTTTATTACGGAGATTTTAGGGTCGAGATTTAATTTTAAACGCATTATTTGTCTCCTTTGATTTCTTTTATAAAAACCCCGCGCCCTTGGATAATTTTGAAATCTGTCGAGCCGCATTTTTCGCATTTAATATAAAGTTTGGCGGTTTCCGGCAGGAAATGCATAGCCTCGTTCGTTTCATGGGGCAGCCCCTTTCGATTAAGGCCGAAAATATTTCCGCAGTTCAAACAGCGGAATTTTGCGGCTTCGCTTTCAATAATTAGTTTTGCGTTTGCCACCCCTGCGTAATTTTTTTTAACGTCTTCAAAAATTTCGGCAAAAATATTGCCCGCAATATCCTGCAATTCGCCCAGCACAACCGTAATTGCGTCTACTTTTTTTAAATTTTCTTTTTTGGCGACGTCCTTTGCCGCCGCCGCGATACTGTCCGAAAGCGCCCATTCGTGCATACTAAAATTTCCCCCATAAGATTTGTTCGAGTTCCAATTTTACGCCGGTTTTTTCGAAAACTTTTTTTTGCACCTCTTCTATCAGATTTTTTATATCCGCGGGCGAAGCGTTATCGTAATTAATTATGAAACCCGCGTGTTTTTCGGATACCATAGCTCCGCCCGAGCGCAAACCTTTAAGGCCGCATTTATCGATAAGCGCGCTTGCGAAATTATCTTTCGGACGTTTGAAAACGCTTCCTGCGGAAGGATATTCCAAAGGCTGCTTTTGCGTGCGCCGGCGCAAAATTTCCAAGCGGCGCGCTTTTAAAGTTTCGATATTTTTGGCTTGTCTTAATTGCCACCGCGCGCTTAAAATTATGCAATTTTCAAGACCTTCTACGCGGCGATAATAAGGTTTTAGGAAAGTTTTATCAAGCGTTTTTATATTGCCGCGCAAATCCATAGCCAGAACCGATATTATATTGTCAAAAGTTTCGCTGCCGTACGCGCCCGCGTTCATAAAAACCGCGCCGCCTACGCTGCCCGGAATACCGCTTAAATTTTCAAGTCCTTCAAGACCCAAATTGACCGCCGACGCAATGACATTATCAAAAGCTTCGCCTGAGGCGGAGATAAGTAAATTATTTCTTATTTCCATACCTTTTAGATTTTTAAGACAACAAACGACGCCTTCAATTCCGCCGCCGCCCGCCAAAATATTTGAACCGAAACCCATTACGCGCCAATTAATTTTTTCCGCGTCGGCAAAATTGACCAAGTCCTTAATTTGATTAATATTTTGCGGCAAAGCCAAAACTTGCGCAGCGCCGCCGGTTTTATAAGTGGTATATTCGGCCATAGACGCGTCGCAGATCAATGGAACGGCGCGCAAATTCTTAAATTTTTCTTTTAATTTCATTTCATATATTATATAAAATGGGGATTTAAAGCGGCGGAAAATAAAATCGCTCCAAATATTTGCTATAAGGAGCGATTACTTTACGCCGAAAATATGCCGACGGATTATTTTTTACCCATTACCAAATAAACTACCCATGTAATCAGGTTGAAAATTATGGCAAGCAGCGCGCTCCATAACCACCAAATGCTGAGCGCGCGGCCGCGTTTTACAAATAATGCAAGCCAAATCCACATAAAAGCCAGCCCTATTATGCCAAATGGAGCGTGAACAGAATCGTCGATTTCAGAAGCAAAAAATCTTTTCAGCAATACGGCAATAACCACCATAATGACGGAATATTTGAGAAAAGTTTTCCTGTCCATACTGCCTTGAAATGAAAATAAGTCTTTTATCATATTACCCCCGTTTACTATGAAATATAGACATACGTCTTAATTAAATTATATCATAATTTACGTCGGTGGAAAAGCAAAGAGGAAAAAACAGGTCTTGTTGCACAATTAGGAGACAAAAGGAAGGTGAGCAGTGTATACTTTTAGTATGATAAAAACAAAAATAAACACTACTCAAAAGAATAATAGCAAAAGAAGCGCTCCTAAGTCCAATAAAACAATAATAAATTGGGCAGAATACAACAAAGCTCTAGTGGAACGCGGGAATATCTCTGTTTACATCTCAGAGGCAATAGCTAAGAAAGCATTCCACAAATCTCGCAAGACACATAAAGTGGGTCATCCGCAAGTGTATAGAGAGAGCTTAATAGAGCTTATATTAACTTTAAGGGAACTATTTCGCTTGCCGCTGCGCCAGAGCAGCGGTTTTGTTGGGAACGTACT
>JAIRMX010000121.1 GCA_031258375.1 Elusimicrobiota bacterium
TTTTGTCTCCTAATTGTGCAACAAGACCCCTATATTTAGGAAATTATTGTATAATTTTCATGAAATATGTTATAATATTTAAGGATAAGATATGCCCGGGCGCAAAGGTGATTGCCCAAAGTTATCTAAGGTATCGGCGGGGGAATATGACCCTGCGGATATTTTTTTATCTAAAAAACGCGCGTAAAAACGGGCGGTATATAAGGAAAAATGAAAACTTACGAAACTGTAACCATAATAAAGCCGCAACTTGCCGACGGAGAAGTTGCCGCTTTTACCGATAAAGCCAAAGCTTTTGTAATTTCCGACGGCGGAGAAGTCGTATCGGAAGAAAAGCTGGGGAGAAGGAGATTCTCCCACGATATAAATAAAAACCGCGAAGGTTTCTATTTGTATTTAAAGTTTAAGGCCAAAGAAACTTTTGTAAAAGAATGGGCTGCAAATATGAAACTGAACCAAAACGTTTTGCGCAGCATTGTAATGAAAAGTATCGAGCCTAAATCAAAACCGGTAAAAAAATCTAAAGCCGCAAAAATCGCGGCGGCGGCGTAAATATGACTATAAGACTGGCGGAAGTTAATTTTATAATAATATCCGGGCGCTTAACGCGCGACGCGGATATCAGAATGACTCAAAAAGGGCAATCGGTATGCGGTTTTGACGTGGCCGTAAACCGAAGATATCTCGACAATGCCTCCGGCGAATGGAAAGACGACGTGGCCTATGTGCCTGTGAGCGTTTTTGGACAATATGCGGACAGAATAAAAGATCGTCTGAAAAAAGGCGCGCCGGTGATGGTTGAAGGCCGTATAAATATGAACGAGTTTGTAGATAAAGCCGGCCAAAACCGCAAGGTATTGCGCGTAATAGCAAACAGAGTTCAGATTTTACAGACCGCCCAGTCGGCAGAAAATTTAAGCGCGGTAGAAAGTACTCAGCCCGCCGGCGAAGAAGCTGCTGCGGAAGACGACGTTCCGTTTTAAATAGGGAATGCAAATCGAAATTTAATTGTTTCAGAGGAAAAATAAATATATGTCAGAAGAAAAAATCATACAGACGGAAAGCCCGGAAGCTAAAGCCACGCCGTCGGAAACAAAGACTGCGCAATCAAAATCGTTCGGCTTTAAGAAGCGTTTTGAATCAAGACGTAAAGTTTGCAAATTTTGCGCTGAAAAGATTGATAATATTGATTACAAGAATATACAGCTTATCAAAACTTATACTATGGACAGCGGGAAAATTTTATCAAGACGTATAACAGGAACTTGCGCCAAACATCAACGGCGGGTGACTAATGCCGTAAAAAGGGATAGAAACCTTGCGTTTTTGCCGTATAGTTTACCCAAGAAATAATAAAGGAGCTTTGAGATGAAAGTTATTTTAAGAGAAGATGTCAAAAACCTTGGCACTACCGGCCAAATAGTCGACGTTAAAGCCGGTTATGCGCGCAATTTCCTGCTGCCGCAGAAACTTGTGCAAATAGCTACGCCCAAAGTTGTAAAAAATTGGGAGCTGGGCGCGGCAAGAAGAGCTAAAAAAATCGCTTCCGAACTGGAAGACGCCAAAACGGCGGCGGCCAAACTTGAGGGTATAGTTTTGCCTTACCAGAACGATTAATATTGAAGGGATTATTTTCGGCTCGGTTACAAAAGCGGACGTACAAAAAAGCCTTGCCGCTTTAGGGCATAAAATAAGCAAAGATAATATTGAGATTCATACTCCCATAAAGAAAATAGGGGAAACCGAAGTCGCAATATATTTTAAGCCGACGGTTTATGCAAAAATAAAAGTAAAAATAGACGCCGTTGAAGAAAAGAAATAAATTCGTTGTTTTTGCAATTATAAAATAAGCTCTCTCTTGAGGGCTTATTTTATAATTTGTAGTTCGTGGTTCTTGACGTCCTGCATCCTGACGGAAGCGTGGCTTGACTGCCTCCTAATGCTTGGCAAAGTTTGTTTTCTTTTTCCGGATTTCCTTCGCCATTTGTAAGGCCGGCTCCGCACCATATTGATCTATCGGTAGGACAATAAATTAAAGTATATCTATACGCCCCTACGGCCATTCTGTCCAGCAAAACATGATCGTTTCTGTGGTGATTAAGATAGACATTGAATAAATTTGATATTGAAAAATGTTCTCCGCCTCCGTCAGTAGAGATGATTTTATTTAGATGCGCATAGGAAATATCAAGTTCGTCGACAGAATTGGGATAGTTTCCCGTTGCAAGTCGATATCTTTCTATAGCTTTGGTAAGATATTTTACTGCTAAAATACCTTCCTGCGCTCTTGCTTTTTCCACAGCTAATTGGTATTTCGGCAGGGCAATGGCGGCGAGGATGGCGATGATTAATACGACAACAAGCAATTCAATTAAAGTAAATGCTTTTTTGTTTTTGATACTCATAGTACTTCCTCCATACATAAAATAAGCCTTTGCGTACGCAAAGACTTTACTATCTTTACTAAACTAAAAAAGTTAAATTTAAATTTGGAAATGAAAGTGAAAGCAGAAAATTCTCCCTTAGTAAAGAGCCTGCCCCCGAATGTTCCCCGATTACAACCTTCGAGGACAAGCTTAATCCCCGCTTTCGCGAGGACGGGGAGCGCCTCTTTAGCCGCGAGGGATTTAATATTGTTTTTAGAACTGCTCTTAAATCTTTCTTCCGACTTATGAACTTGCGTTCCTAAGTCTCCCTCTCTCTTTACAAAAGAGAGAAAAAAGCATAAGTTTTTTCCTCTCCCTATAAGAAGGGAGAGGAGGCGCGCAAAGCGCGCAGGTGAGGGTGGAGTAAAGAAGTTAAAAATAAAATCGGAAATTAATTTATAGACAGACAGACAGACAGACAGACAGACAGACAGACAGACAGACAGACAGACAGACAGACAGATACTCTCTCTCCTAACTGCGTTTTTGTTTTTCATATAAAAAGTTTTGTTTGTCCAAAACATAAATTTGTTTGTTAAAATATAAATTATAATAATTATTATATCAAAAATATCGGGATTTTGTTATTAACCGCAATTTGTATTTCTTTTCTTGCGGCAACGGTTGGTTTGCAGCGATGAAATAATTTTTTCATCCATATCAAAAGAATGCTCGCGCGAAGGGAAAATGCCTTTTTTTACTTCTTCGCTGTAATCTTGAAAAACGTTTTTCATAGCCGCGCCGATATCCGCGTATTTTTTTACGAACTTAGGGTGCAATTTATCGTATATTCCGAGCATATCCTGATATACCAGCACCTGCCCGTCGCAATATTTGCCCGCGCCTATACCGATTGTGGGAATTGTCAAAGTTTTCGTAATAATTTTAGCAAGTTTTTCCGGCACGCATTCAACGACTACCGCAAAAGCTCCGGCTTTTTGCACGGCAGCGGCGTCTTGTAAAATTTTACGCGCTGAGAGCAGATCACGTCCTTGCACTTTAAATCCTTTTTGCGATTTCACGCTTTGCGGCAAAAGTCCTATATGCGCCATAACGGGTATTTTAGCGCGCGTCAACGCGCGTATTTGCGCGGCAACTTCCGTTCCGCCTTCTAATTTAACGGCTTTTGCTTTGCCTTCTTTTATAAGCAGCCGCGCGTTTTTAAGAGCCTGTTTTACGGACGAGTAAGATCTATTGGGCATATCGGCCACGACCAAAGCGTTTTTAACCGCTCTTGTTACGGCTTTTGTATGATGCAGCATTTCCGCCATAGTAACGGCGGAAGTGTTTTTATAGCCGAGCATTACCATGCCCAGCGTATCGCCCACTAAAATACCGTCAACTCCGGCTGCGTCCATTATTCTTGCCGTGGAATAATCATAGGCCGTAAGCATTGCGATTTTTTCTTTGGTTTTTAGCTTTTTTATAGACGATGGCGTATTCATTTTAATTCCTTTTCAACAGCGTTATAATCTCTTTGCGGGTTTTTGGCTTTTGCCGCGCGTAAAAGTATTTTAGATAGATTTATATAAATATTTCTGCAATCTCCTTTGAGCGCGTTTATATGTTTATGCACGCTGTCCGCGTCGCCTCTTTCAACAGGCCCTGTGAGAGATTTTATCAATCCTTTATTTATCGCGTTTAGGGCATTATCAATAAATAATTTTTGCCAAGCGGCGGGGGGAATATTTGATTTTTTAAATAAATCCGCCGCAGTTTGTATAAGGGCGGAAGTCAAATTGCTCGCAAAAACGCACGCGGCATGATATAAAATTTTATCTTTTGGATTAATTATTATTGCGGGATTGCCGGCGGCTTTGAAAAATTTTTGCATAAATTCAATTTTATCCGCGCTTCCTTCAACGGCAAAACTTATGTTTTCTAAAGGCGTATTAACTCCGTTTATGGCGTAAAGCGGGTGCGCGCTGAAAGCAAAAGCTCCGGTTTTATTTATGTTTTTAAATATTTGCGATGTTAAAACGCCGGAGGCGTGGCAAATAATTTTATTTTTAAGCGGATATTTTTTGAGTTCGCGCCATGCATGATTTATTTGATTGTCGGGTACGGTTATAAAAATGATATCGGCCTGCTCGGCAAGTTCTTCAAGCGAAACGAATTTGTTAAGGCCGCGCGTATTTGCCGCGTTGAAATTAACGTCGTAAAAACCGCAAACAAAACCCCCTTTTTTGATAAAATGCCTGCCTATTGAAAGTCCCGCTTTGCCCGCGCCTATAAAGGCGATTTTTGATTGTTTAAAAATCATATTAATATTTTACAAAAAATTTGCTACAATATACTAAAGTCTTCGGGGAAGGTGAAATTCCTTGCCGGCAGTTAAAGTCTGCGACTCCGCTTTTTGTAAAGCGGATTGAACCCGCGAAATTCGGGTACCGACGGTAAAAGTCCGGATG
>JAIRMX010000181.1 GCA_031258375.1 Elusimicrobiota bacterium
TTTTATGGGGGTTTTGTAGAATTTATTGCATATTGGGCTACCAATATAATCTTGAGCGCGCTAAAGACTGCGCTCCTCAGATTTTATTCTACTCCAATATCTCTTTGATGTTTTACAGCTGTTTTTAGATATTGTGCCATTTAGAAATCAGTGGAGAGAGAATAATTAAACAAATCTAAAACAGAAACCAAATAATATCAAAACAAAAAATAATTATAATAAAACAGACAAATAATACTCTAAACAAAACTTATATAAATAAATCTAAAAACAATCTCCAATAATCAAAAACAAAATTCCAGAATTTATTTAAATAAAGAAATGAGTAAAACTAAAATAAAGAGGTACGCTTGCGGCTTAGTTATATCGGCAAGTTTTGTTTTATCCGTAGAAGCAAGTTCAAATTCTTGAGACGGCGACAAAGCCTTTTTAAAACAGCTGTCAACGCATTGCGCGCAAAATATGCAGCGCGTCAAATCGATTTTGCATTCAAAATAACGTTTAGGCGGTATCATTTTGCCGTCCGTCCCCGCTATGGGTTTATCCTGCGGGTTTAAAAGAGTAATCGTAATGGCGTTTGCGGGGCAATTTCGCACGCAAAGCTGGCAGCCGACGCAAAGTTCCGGCGCGTATTTTATGCGCGCTCTGAAATTTTTACTGAGATTTGCGGTTTTAAACGGATATCCCGCAGTTGAACTTTTAGTAAATAAATTTTTGAATACTTCGCCCAAAGCGGCAAGCGGTTTAATCATAAAATTCCTCTACGACATAACTATCGTTGTCCATAGGCTCAAGCATTTCTTGAGGTCTGTTCAAATTATACGCGATGCACACGGCAATTATTATTTGAACAATCGCAAGCGGCGTTAAAACGCGCCAGCAAAAATTAATCATTTGCTCTATCCTGACCCGCGCCATAAGGCTTCTTATTAAAGCGGAGATAAATATCAAAAACAATAATTTAACCGCAAATACCATAAAGCCGGCAATGCCTTCAAAACCTAAGCTGCCGCCCAAAAATACCGCGCTTATCAAAGCGCAGACTATAATCATTTCTATAGATACGGCCAGACGTATAAAACCGTAAAGTTTGCCCGAATATTCCGTGAATACGCCGCCGACAATTTCCGTCTCCGCGTGCGGGATGTCAAAAGGCACGCGCTCAAGTTTGCCCTGCATCGTTATCAAAGCGACGGCAAAACCGAGAATATTGAATAATATCATAAGCGGGTTGATATAATAATAATACGCGATATCGGATATGCTCCACGAGCCGGCAATAATGGCCGGGCTTATCAAAACCAATGTTAAAGGCACTTCATAAGCAAAAAACTGCGTTAAAACGCGCATAGAACCCACGGCCGCATACGGACTTGAAGAATACCAGCCTATCAGGAAAAAACACATTATCGGTATGGAAAGAAAATACGCAGTGACTATTAAATCGCCCGGAAAATCTATAAGAGCCTCTCCGCCGTCAAAAGGTATCATCATAGCGCAGGATACGACTGCGGCTACGGCTATGTAGGGCAAAACTTTAAACAAAAAAGAATCTACGGATTTTGGAATAATCGTTTCTTTTGAAACAAGTTTTACAAAATCCGCCAGCGGCTGAAACCATGGCGGTCCCTGCCTGTTCTGCATACGGGCGTATAATTTACGATCAAGCCAGTCCGCCGTTAAACCCGCAACAGCCAAGAATAACAGGCCCGGATAAATAAGAATGCTGAAAAGCTGGCATAAAATTTCCTTTATGTATTCCATATTTAATATTATACATAATTAGAATTTTGCTCACTAAAAAATATTTTTAAACACATGGAAATTATTAAGGCTTGCTTATATAACGTTATTTTTACAAATATACTTTATAAAACATAGGCTTTGCCTGAGGAATGAGTAAAAGGATTTTTTCCGCCTAAAGCCAAACATACTTTTTCATATGCACTGTTGTTTCGGGTATAACATATAATGCTTCCTCTCCCAATTTTTACGCCGTGCGCAGCTGCCACGCCCACGACACCAACATCATTTGTAATTACGGCCAAACAAAAAGATGAATGATTATAGATTCCGTTTAAAAACGCATATGTATCGCTGGAATTTATATTGAACATAGTATCGTTTATAATACACGAATTACTGCAATTATTACCAACGGTTATATCCAAGTCTGTAAAATTTGTTGCGTTTGTACCGCTAACCAGACGGTATCTTTCCGAAGCCTTATAAATACTTTTAAGCAAGGCAAGCGCGGCTACAGCTTTACTTTTAAGCACTGCCGTACGATACTGTGGCAACGCTATACCGGCGAGAATGCCGATAATTAACACGACTACAAGCAATTCAATAAGAGTGAAGCCTTTTTTGTTTTTCATACTTTATACCTCGTTATTTTTGTTTTTTATACAATAAAAAACGGCCGTTATATTTGAGCCTCTTCAAGTAACCCAAAACACAACAGCCGTGGTTTACCGCCCGAAGGCGGTAAACACTCGGCACACAACATCAAAAGGATCAGTTTTGACATTGTGCGCCTAATAACGAGCTGTATTTGGACTTGAAGAGTGCCTTTGAGTTCTCAAAAGCTCTCCTTGTTCTTCACAAGGTTCCAAAAACAGAATCAAATTTTTATAAGCCGATTATTTTTTCGTCACCCTGAATTCATTTCATAGTCTGTATTAGTGTTGTCATTGCGAACTCATTTCGGAATCTGTCTTTTAACTACGGACCCTGAAATAATCCCGTATTAAAACATTACGGGACAGGCCCGTTTCAGGGTCTCTCTGTTCGTCATCCTGAATTTATTTCAGGATCTCTCTTTTATTACTACAGATGCTGAAACAAGTTCAGCATGACGGCTAAAAAGTGTAATACAGGGTTCAGCATGACGATTCATTGTTTTCGGCTTACATATAACAACCGCTCTCCTGCAACTTTACTTATAGAAACATTCTATCAAAAATATTTGTGTTTTTTGCAAGTTTTTTAGAAAATCCAAATTATGTATAATTTTATAAAGGAGTTTTAATTATGCCAAACCCATCTTGTGCCAGGCAGCGCGGCAAATGCCAAACGCCTGAAGAAAGAATAAAAAATTTTGACGAAGTAGCCGCAGGTTTAAATAAAGAAGAAGCCTTGCTTGAAGCCGGACGCTGTTTGAATTGTAAAAATCCTCGCTGCGAGGCGGCCTGCCCCGTGAACGTAAAAATACCGCAATTTATAGAATTGCTTTTAAAAGACGATTTAAAAGGCGCGGCTTCCAAAATAATGGAAACAAGCCTTTTGCCCGCAATTTGCGGTCGCGTCTGTCCGCAGGAAAATCATTGCGAAGGCGCTTGCGTGTTAAAAGGAAAATTCGGTTCCGTCGCCATAGGTTTGCTCGAGCGCTATACGGCCGACGCGGCGCGAAAAGCCGGACTGCTCGCCCCGCCGAAAGCCGCTAAAAAAACCGGTTTCAAAATCGCATGCATAGGTTCGGGTCCCTCCTCTCTTTCTTGCGCGGCCGAACTGAAAAGACACGGACATAATATCGTAATATTTGAAGCTCTGCACGGTTTTGGCGGAGTGCTTAGATACGGCATTCCTTCTTTTAGACTGCCGCGCGGCGTTATTTCAGCGGAAGTCGCTACGGTTAGAGAAATGGGCGTCGAATTTATAGAAGATACTTTAATAGGTCCGTCTCTTACGGTGAAGGAACTGTTGAAGGAATACGACGCGCTTTACGTCGGCAGCGGCGCGGGGCTGCCCACAATGGCCAATATCCCGGGTGAAAATTCTTTGGGCGTTTACAGCGCAAACGAATTTTTAACAAGAGTTAATTTAATGGAAGCTTATAAATTCCCCGATGCCGATACGCCTATAAGAATAGGCGCCAACGTGATAATTCTCGGCGGGGGAAACAGCGCTATAGACGCCGCGCGCTGCGCAATGCGTCTTGGGCCGCAAAGCGTGCGCGTGGTTTACCGCAGATCGCGCGAAGAAATGCCCGCGCGGGAAGAAGAAATTGCAAATGCTTTGGAAGAAGGGGTACAGTTTAGTTTCCTTACTCTTCAAAAGGAAATTATTGCAGACGGCGGCGGTAATGTAACGGGTTTAAAATGTCTTAGAACAGAACTTGGCGCGCCCGACGAAAAGGGGCGGCGTAAACCAGTGATTGTTGAAAATTCTGATTTTATTATTCCTGCAGATACCGTAATAACCGCGCTCGGGCAGAAAGCAAATCCGATAATTCCGCGCAATACCCCGGAGCTTAAAATGACCGCGCACGGCACTATAGCGCTTAATGAAGACGGCTCGACGAGTATAGCGGGTCTTTATTGCGGCGGCGATATTGCGCGCGGCGGAGCTACCGTCTTGCTGGCGATGAAAGACGGCATTGCCGCGGCGCACAGAATAAACAAATATTTGCATGAGAAGCGCGTTTGACAATGACGACTATTAGCAAAGGTAACGATTGCGACTAACGATTTATATTAGGCCTTGATTTGCAGATACTTTATTACGCAATAGCATTCCCTTATGTTCCCTTCCGCGAGGGGGATAAGTTATTCTACTATCTTCTATCTTTTTTTGATCTATCCCTGCTTTTATCAACGTTATTTTCACCTCTTCCGCTTTTCTTAACGATACTCCCTTATTTGCCTCATAACTCCCTATATTATCGCAGTGACCCTCCGGTATCACTTTTTGTATCCCAGTTTACTTATTTATCCTCTAGATTTGCGCTGTTAAAATCAAAATGTGCTGTCTTTCCGTTATACTCCACTATTCTTACGCTTAACGCTTTTTCCGCAGATTTTATTTTTACTTCCGATACTATAACCTCCGTTTCTTGAGGCTCTTATTCTACTTTCTCTTCTTTATAAAACGCTTCTTCTTTCTTCTTATCCTTCTTTCCTGACATCCCTATCCTTATTCCTATATTACCGCCGTATTTTTCTACTTTGCCGCCTTTCTCATATCCGCCCTGAACATGCCAATACACGTCTTTTCCCAGCTGCATATTTAATCCCACCGTCCCTTCTACGCTTCCGCCGGACAGGTCCGATTCGTACTCCGCGCCTCCATACTTTACATCGTTCTTACCTTTTAATTCCTGATTATACGCTAACTCTATCAACGGCTCTATTAAAAGTCCGTTTTTTCTCTCTTTCACATATCCAAATAATACCGCCGCGCGGCCGCTTATATAATCAGCACCCTCATATTCCAACTTCCCCGTTCCTCCCTTCACTTCCACGCTGTCGCCAGACGCCTTCATATACAATACTTCTCCTTTAGGCTCCAACCTCCAATACCCCTTCCCGTTCTGCTTCACCTTTATCTCCTTTCCAGTTTCCACGCTTACTCCCACCACGTTTCTTTTCGGCTTGAATATCAGCTCATTGCCCGATGCAGAATAATTCTTCATATCCGTCTTTGTCCAAAAATTACGAGCGGCCAAATCTATAAACCATCCGTCTTCATTTATTATTGTCGCGTATATCCCCGCGCTCGGTGCGTCTCCTTCCTCGCGCGCGCCGAAATTGTTTTCATAAAGTATTTAAAAATTACGTACGGGATTTGAAAATAAACCTTCAATCCAATTGTCCCTGTTAACAGTTGATATTTCAGCGGCGGGATATATCGGAGCAATACGGCTTTGCGTTTTGCCCTGATTAGTTTTTCCTCAATCTTAAATGTCTCATATCTGTTGACGTCCGGTCTTGTTGGACAATTAGGTAAAGAAGCTGCCCAAAGCACAACACAAACCATAACAGCACTCCAACTATTCTCTAAACTGCGTATTTTGGCAACCCCAACTTGTTAAACCTATTTATCAAACTTGCCCTTATACACTGTTCCGTGTACTGCCCCTCTTCACTGCGAGATTTTAGACTGCTCCCAAATATCCTCTTTAATCGGTAAAAGCTATTTTCCACTATACTCCTGCGGTGATCTTGTCCATCCCTCTACTCCTATCTCTTCACATCTGCGTATTACCTCATTGCGCTCCGCCCGCTTTGCCTTATCATATATATGATAGTGGTACATGTTTATAT
>JAIRMX010000192.1 GCA_031258375.1 Elusimicrobiota bacterium
CGGCAAGAATGCCGATTATGAGGACGACAACGAGAAGTTCAATGAGAGTAAAACCCTTAATTCTTAGAGAGGAATGCGTGGGGGGGGGGGGGGGTATGTATTTGATAGATTGCGGTTGAATTATCAGCGGAATTTATCGCGGTATTTAAGGCGTTTTCTGCAATTATTTCATTCTTGATACTCATAACTTTTTTCTCCTTTTGCTTTTGTTTGTCATTGTTTCTATAATTTCGTTTATTTCTTCTTTGTTAAATTCTTTGCAGTTTTTTAACAAATCCACAAAACACGCAAGAGCAGTAATTTAAAATTAAGTATATCAAATTTAAAATAAATTTTCCATGTACAACTGGGGTCAAACCCCAGTTGTACAAAATTTCTCATATTTGAATATTGGATAATTATTATTCTTTCTTGTCTAATCGTTTCGGCATTGCTAAATAATTACCGATATAAAGATCGTATGGAGATTTTTTTAAATAAAAAAGCCTGAGAAATAATCAGAGGCTTTTAAATGGAGCGGGCGAAAGCAATCGCCTTCCGATAAAATCCCTGACGGGATTTTTCTGCAGGCCGGGCTCGCGGTTTTTGCCTTTCGCTTCGCTCAAACAAAAACATCGCTGCGCCTTTCTCTTCCTTACGCAAGCCAAGCAGTTGGCTTGCTCGCCGTTTATTTCATAAGCGGGCGAAGGGAATCGAACCCTCGTCTCAACCTTGGCAAGGTTATGTTCTACCATTGAACCACGCCCGCAGAAATTATTTTTCGCAATTACCCCAGCCGCATTGCCTTGTTAGGCTTTTTAATCCATTACCCAAAATTTGTTTTTAGGCTGTCATACTGAACCTTGTATTACTACCTTACAGGGCAGGACCGTTTCAGCGTCTATTGTCTTTGTTGTCATTCCGAACTTGTTTCGGAATCTGTCTTTTGACTACGGATACTGAAACGTTCAGCATGACGGCTAAAAAGTGTAATACTGGTGCATGACAACTCTAAATCTATATACCCAAGCATTCCCGTCTCTTAAGCTGTTTATACGGCATTCTTGGCATCGCTGCTTATTATGGAATAATTCAATTATTTTTTAAAACTTATATATCTATTATATCAAATCAAAATATCTTTGCAAAGTATTGAAAAGAAAAAGTCTGTTTTCAAAAAACAGACTTTTTCGATTATTAAGCAATTTTATTTATGTCCACATGGACGCCGGGACCCATGGTGCTGGAGACGGAAATTGTTTTTACGTATAGACCTTTTGACGTACTCGGCTTAACTTTTTGTATGGCTTCCATAACCGCTTGGGCATTGCCCAAAAGTTTATCCGCTTCAAAAGAAGCTTTGCCTACCGGGACATGAACTATGCCGTAAGCGTCGGCCTTAAACTCAATTCTGCCGGCTTTAAGTTCTTTTACTGTTTGCGCGATTTCAAAAGTAACCGTGCCTGCTTTCGGGCTTGGCATTAAACCGCGCGGACCTAGTATTTTAGCGGCTTTTGACAAATCTTTCATAACGTCCGGCGTGGCGACCAAAATGTCAAAATCTATTTTGCCTTTTACTATATCTTCAATTAAATCTTCGCCGCCGATAATATCCGCGCCGGCTTTTTGCGCTTCCTGCGCTTTTTCGCCTTTGGTGATTACGCCGACTTTTTTGGTTTTGCCAGTACCGTTTGGCAGAACGACATGCGTTCTCACCTGCTGGTCGGATTTTTTTGTGTCTATACCTAAACGCACATGGAGTTCGACGGTTTCGTCAAACTTGGCCGTAGCGTTTTTCTTGGCAATTTCCACGGCTTCTTTAAGCGCGTATAATTTGCCTGCTTCTACTGTTTTTTTGGCTTTTTCGAATCTTTTACCCATCTTATTTCTCCTTAAGGTCAAACGGGGCTAGGCCCCTCCCTTTTTATTTTATTTGGCAATATCAACGCCCATGCTTCTGGCCGTTCCTTTTACCATTTCGGCCGCTTGTTTAACGTCTTTGGTATTGAGGTCCGGCAATTTCTCGGCGGCGATTTCCTCGCATTGTTTTTGCGTAAGTTTGCCCACTTTATCTTTATGCGGCATGCTGGAACCTTTTTGCAGCGCAAGCTTTTTTACTATGAGTACGGCCATGGGCGGCATCTTAGTGATAAACGAAAACGATCTGTCTTCGTAAACCGTGATGACGACGGGGATTCTGATTCCCTTTTCTAATTTTGCAGTTTTGGCGTTAAACTGTTTGCAAAATTCCATAATGTTAACGCCGTGCTGGCCGAGCGCGGGGCCGACGGGCGGCGCGGGATTTGCCGAGCCTGCCGGAATTTGCAGTTTGATATAGCCTTTTATTTTCTTTTCTTTTGCCATTTTACTTTATTGCTCCTTGCAGAGGTATCATAACGCGCTTTGCGCATTATAACGGACGCTTTGTCCTCCCTCTGCGAAATCTGTTTGTACTAATCTAAAGCCCGGTTCTAAAATAACCGTATTCGTTGCGTTTCTCATTTGAAAAATCTTTACCGGCAAGGAAACCGCAGATATTTATGAAATCTTCTTTATTTTCGCTGTCGCATATTTTTCGTATATTCGGATATTTATCATAAATATAAGAATAAGGCGCGATAAAATGTATTCTATAACGGTCGCGGCCGTTTTCTACTCTAAAAAGACTTGGGCCGTTGTGATTTATGTCGGCCCTAAAACCTGCTAAATGATAATCGCCGCCTAAATCATCCAGACTTCTTGGTTCGCGGCCGGTTTTTTCTCTAAAAGCTATAGCATCTTTTAACATAGTAGCGACAATATCATAGGCTTTGCCAGCTTGCATTTGTTCATTTGAATCAAATGTTTCCGCAGATGGAACAGCTTCCGGCGTTGTCGACGGCGTTGGAAGAGTAATAACATCTTTCTTTATAAAATTTTGCATTTCCGACAGGGAAGATTTTATATCGTTTATTTCTCTCTTTAAAGTCTCTATATCTTGCTTTAGTTCTTCCAACGACGGAGTTATTAAAGTCGGTTTTCCCGCAACTTTATCCGCCGTTTTATTGTTTGCGAAAAAAATACCAATGCAAAATATGAAACACAAAAGTAAAAATATAAGAAATTTATTTTCTTTTTTCATATTTTTCTATAGTTTAATTTATCTTTTCAACCTGCAAATAATCGACTTCAACCGGAGTAGCTCTGTCAAAAACGGTTACCATTACTTTGAGCTTGCTCTTGGCTTCGTTGACGTCTTCTATGGTGCCGATAAAATGCTTAAAAGGGCCTTCCGTAATGCGCACTTGCTCGCCGCGGCCGAACTGTATCGCATGTTTAGGTTTGCCGTCGGTAACGGTGGTAAGCTCCACAATGCCCGTAATTTCTTCTTCAGGAAGCGGCACAGGCACGGGATCGCCCAAAAAACCGGTGACTCCTATTATATTGCGTATAAACCAATACGTCTCGCTGGATAAAATCATTTCGACTAAAATATATCCGGGAAAAAATTTGCGTTTTCGCAAAACTTTTTTATTTTGTTTGACTTCTACGACTTCCTCAGTCGGGACTAAAACGTTAAAAATCCTGTTTTCAAAATTTTGGGCTTTTATCTGCGTCAAAATTTTTTCTTTTACTTTGTCCTCGTGGCTGGTCTGAGTATGTACGACATACCAAAATTTATCGCCGCTTACCGCAGGCGAGGAAACGTCTTGAGAAGCCGCAGAGACATTTTCTTGATTGAGATTTTCTTCTGACATAATTATCTACCCCCCAAAACCAAGCCAAGCAGCATAGACAAACCCCAGTCTATCCCGCCGACGTAAACGGCAACTATTAACACAACTACAAATACAAATATCGTAGACTGTATCATCTGCTGTTTTGAAAGCCAAA